>JAPLDV010000701.1 GCA_026391235.1 Bacteroidia bacterium
TCAAAATAGAACGCGGTTGACACGGATCCTGAAAGGAGCGCGGATTTTCGCGGATCTTAAAACACTTCGAATTCGCTCAGTGTCCGGTCCCTGAGCGAAGTCGAAGGGCGCTGAGGAGAATTCGCGTCATCCGCGTTCTATTTCTGGAGAGGCCCGATAAATGATACTGTTTTATGAAGCATGCAGATTAAATGACAAGATGATAAAAAAAGAACCATGAAAATAATTTGTTTACTGTTACTAACCTGGATTTCCCTGACCCCTGCTGCCAGCGCAGAAAGCATTCAGAAATTCGGAGTGAAACCCTCCAATTCACCCGAAGTCAATAAGGCAAACCTTCAGAAAGCCATTGATAGTATGACCGTTATCGGCGGATCGCTGTATGTTGACCCCACGGATACTCCTTACAGGATCGCCGGTGGATTGATCCTTAAAAAGAATGTTTCCTTAATAGGGGCAAATGCAGCCACACCCAGGGGAACAGCCCATCCTTCAAAACCTCAGCCTGTTGGCAGCGTTATCGAAATTACCGACCGGGAAAATGTTTTTATTACGGTGGAATCCGCCACTCAGATTTCAGGAATCCAGTTCTGGTATTCCGGACAGGCCATAAAGGATCCTTCCAAAATAATTGAATATCCTGCCACCATCAGGCTCTCCTATGATCATCCATGCGAAGGAGTTACTTTGAGTAATCTCACCTTTTACGGTGAATACCTGGCAATGGATTTTGCAGCACCAAAAGGTAAAGCCTGTGAGCTGATCACCATTGAACACTGTGTCGGATACCCGTTTGGCGGAACTTTTATCCGGATAGACTATTGCTATGATATTCCCCGGATCCTGCATTGCCATGTTAATCCGGCGATTACCAGAAGTTTCGCCGGTGGATATTCGCCGGAAATCATTGATGCCGTGATTGCAAAGAAGACATTTGCCTATGTTATCGATCATACCGATAATGCTCAGTTGATCGATATTTTCACTTTCGGAACGTACGGCGGGATCTATCTGGGCGCCGAAACCTACGGACAGCTGACTAATTTCAATTTTGACTGTGTGGCCATCGGGATACATAAACTGGGCAGTAACAGCTTTAACAGGAACTGGCAGATTGCGCAGGGATCCATCATCGCAAATACCGGTGAGGCAATTGAAAATATTCACCCGATTCTGATAGAGGGCAAGGGCCATACCGCGATATCCAATGTTGAGGCATTTTCGGGTAAGAATGGTGCCCTGACAACCCTTGGCGTTTCTTTTGATTTTCTGAAAGTCACCGGAAACGATACCTGCACAATATCATTAATGGGTTGCCGGATGAGAAATTACACCTCTGATAAAGCATTGACTGTCGAAAATGAAAATGCTGTCATTCAGGCAGTTGCCTGCATTGATAAAAATGAGAAAATATTTACGAAATAGAAAAGTGATATTATTTAAAAAACTATTTATTAATTTATAAATATGATTTTTCCAATAATAGTTTGGTCGGCCTGGTTTATTTCTGAGATTTTACTGACCAGGATGTTTCGTTCCGATACTGCCGACAAAAAAAATCAGGACAAAGGTTCCATCAGCATTATCTGGATTACCATCGGTATTGCCAATACCGCAGGAATCCTCTGCTCCATCTTTCTGAACATGCCGGTCAGCCATTCAGCTATCGTATCTTACATCGGACTTTCACTCATAATCATCGGGATGATCATCCGGTTTTTCTCGGTTTGGTCATTGGGGCGGTTTTTTACCGTTGATGTCACCATCAGGGAAAATCATAAACTGAAGGCAGACGGAATTTACCGCCTGGTGAGGCACCCGTCCTATACGGGTTCCATCTTGTCTTTTGTCGGGTTTGGGATATCCATCAATAATTGGATCAGCATCCTGGTGATTTCGATACCTGTTACCCTGGCTATACTCTACCGGATTAAAATCGAGGAAAGGCTGTTAAGCAATCAGTTCGGATCCGATTATTCCGATTATATACAAAGGAGCTATCGCTTAATACCCTGGATTTATTAGTAAGATCTGTTACCGGTTATGAGAACCTTCTGAATTTTATCGAATAAGGGAGAAATTTCTTATATTCGGGATTGCAATATGAAAGCAAAGATAAACATAAGCATTCTGATGTTCGTTCCGCTGATCGTTATTTTCCCACCGCAGCCCCTTTCTTTGAATTCCTTTTCATTTTTGAATACGCAAATTTCTTTAACAAATTCACAGGAGGCTGATGCCATAATCGTAACATATTATTACTGCCTGAAATATAGCCATTAATGGTTATTCCAAATGAAACAACGGGATTCATCTCATTGATTTTAATCCCTTCAGTATATTTTTTTTCATTTGTATTCCAAACGTTACAAGTGCCCGAAAGCTGTTGAATACCAGCTTTACAGTTAATATTGAGATATGAAAATCGCGATGATAGTTCAATGCCATAAAATCCGGTAAGCATCGTGGCATCATTATATCCAGGTATATTGAGATCTGCTGCTTTTAGTCCTGGCGTATATTTAATCCGTCCAAGAGCACAAATATCAAGATTGCGCATGATTGCCCCCCCAATACGAAAATCCCAGTTGAGCAAGAATATATTTGGGATAAGCATTGATATTTTTTCCCCAGTGTTTACCCCGAATTCATCAACTTGTTTTTTGGCAAAGTATTGCACGTTGAAAATTGCTGTGGAAAGACCTGTGAAACCGAAGAAATAGCTTTGCCCAAACGACAGCTCAAAATTATCTGTACTAATAAAATCAGCAACCAATGGCTTGAATGACTTGTTCGAATAACAGGGGAGCTTAATCTCTCCGATATTCTTTGGATCATGTTTTATTTTACCGTGAAATCTCTTTAGGTTTCCTTCTCTTAAAATCACTGAATATTTTCCAAAAGGAATATTTAATGGGGCAGGGGTTTTTAGGTTCTGATTTATGACAATATTCGCTAAACTGTCAGGGCCACTGTTTAGCCCATGAATTTCAAGGGCCAGGTCACTGGTCTCTGACTTGATAATGAGTGGATAACCTTTTCTCATGGGAAAGCGGATCGTATCGTTATCTTTTGAAGTCTCATCAATTTCCAGGTAATATTTTTCGGGTACAAAACCACCGCTTTTCTCAAAACGAAGCGTATATTTTCCTTTCTGGAGAATTCTTTTAAAAGGGGTACTCCCAAATAAAGTATCCTTCACCCCTTCCAGCTTCGCCCCTTCCAAATACACGTTGGCTCGTGTTGGAATGCTCACCAGATAGATTTGCTTGGACACATACAGGGCTACAGGCAGATCGAATGCTCCGTTTTGAACAATTGTGGCATCATAATAATCCGCCATCATTTTATATCCCGGTTTCACCAGCCGGACCTTATACTTGCCGATACGAACTTTATATTCCACCAGCGGCGCTTTACCGATAAGCCGGTCGTCAAGAAAAATATTTGCTCCTTCATTATTCTCATCATCTATTACGTTCAATGTGCCGTATACCGGCAATAACCTGGCTTTCAGAGGTGTTATTTTCCCTTTATCAAAACGCAATGACGGTGTTATAAGCCAGGTCATTATCGAAAGACGCAAGTTTCTTTCCCTTATTAACATACCCGTCCAGAATTATTGTATCCGTATCAACAATTAGAACGGGGGGTTCCGTGAAATCTAAACTATCAATAGATTGAATATCGAATTTTAATGAAGGGAAATCCGGCTTTAATTCGAAAGTGAGGTCTTTTGTTACGTCCGGGGAAAAAACCACGGTTGTATCAAGTGTTTTATATCCGTTTTTTCTCATTGTAGCGGGATACTCCCCGGTTGCCATTCGTTGTGTACTTGGTGTTGGAAATTCTGTCATACCGAAAAACTGAACGGAAGCACCTTTTGGTTTAGAGATAAAGTTAACAACACCCATTACCAATTTTCCGGTAATTTTAAATTTATATCTGCTTTTCAATCCGTCAATGGGTTCATCCCTGGATTCATAACCGGGGCAGTTAATTGTCAGCATAAAAGGCTCCATCGAATGGCAAATGATATATTCTTCCCTATCCGGATTAAAAAACTGCTTGAAACTATCGGTCTTAATAACATTGGACTCAAAGGATAACCCTGGAATCTTGCACGATATGAAAATTATCAGATCCGATGTATTGCACTTTTCTGCAAGGTACGTATTATCAACCGGCAGCGTTTGAAGTATAAATATTGAAGGGTTCTGAGCAAAGGAGCTCATGCTTATGAAAATAAGAGTACAAATGATCCAGTTTGGTTTTATTGTTTTCATGAGTTTGGGTGTTTTTTTGCTTTTCCGAAAAAATCAAATTCTCTATCTTATTATGAAATCAGCGAAGCCATAAATTGTTTCACCTTTATTTTTTACTGCCTTCTCATCCTGCCAGGTTCTGACCCATATTTTGGGAATGGAATCTTCATTAGCTTTAAACTGAATTAGAAAAAACATGATTCCAACATCACTATATTTTTCTGCATTCCATCTTTGCCTAAGTGTAACTCCATAAAAATCATCATACTTGCGATGTTTTGAAAGTTGAAAGCTGTCAAATGAGAGGTTTATATAGCTGTTTCTTTCAAACACTCCCCGGAGCTTTTTAATGTATTCCTCTTTTGTCATTTGTATATATTGGACTTTTTCCTGGGGAATAGATAACTTGATACCATCCGAGTTGTTCTCAGCTTCCTTTATCTGACCCTTTCGGCCTACGATTATCAGTGCTTTATCGCTAAAAATACTCTGTATGAAATCAATATCTTTCTTCATATAGGCAGTCTTCATATTTTCCATAAAATTAAGGATGATTTCTTTCCTTGTTAAATCGATCGTGCTGGTATACTTCATGGCATCCTTGTATTGGATCCTGCCGATTGCAATTGAAAAATCATCAATAATTCCGTTTTTTAAAAAGGAAACCTTAACCTCGGTTGTATCTCCCGAATTCAAAACAATGGGGATATTTCGTATAATATAATTACCCGAAATATTTTCCAGAATGATATTTTCATTTATCCTAGGCAGGTAGCAGAAGAAATGAGAATGTTCCCATAATCCTTCGACCTCTTTTGAAAAATTTTCAGAAAACCAGTTACCCGATAGATTTAAGCTTGGAGACCCCGATGCATAAGAAGTATTAATCCTGTTTAAAAGCCTTTCAAGATTCAGTTCAATTCTATTCTGCAAAGCCGGATCATTCAATCCACCTGTTAAAGTAACATCCACTCCTGTGATTTGGGACAAACCTGCGGATGAAAAGACTATACTGCCAAAAACGGTAATTATCCATTTCAAAGAATTAAATCTCATAGTTAATGTTTTCATAGCGATATCTGATTTTGAGGTATGAAGGTATATAATGTCCCTTCCAGTGTTGAATTATTATTTATTATGAGGTTTGAATTTGTTTTTATTATCAATAAATGGATAAAGTTAAACACTTTATTTTTAACAAAGATGCTTGCGACCAGATCGTCACTTAAATCCCGCTGCCATCCAAAATAGGTAGTATAGTTTTCGGAGAAAAAGTTGAGAAAGCAGTTAAGATCTAAGGTGAAGTGTTCCTCCTGGTTGCCATAGAGCTTATGAGTTATAACAATTTTCTGATCTGTGCTGATCAGGTTTTGAAAGATATTGGCTGTTGATTCCCTGAAATATTTCTGACTGAAAACCGGTTTAAAACTCCCATCAGAATTCCTCACATAATACCTGTCAGAATTAATGTGTGGATGGTCAAGCAAGGTTTTCCCTCTTTTAACGAATAACTCGTCATGCGCAGGTTCCAATACAATTCGACTGATTTTATCGGTCTCAACCGACTGAATAACATGCGCCTGGAGCGCATCCATAATCTCAAGTTCAATTTCATCTTTCTGTTTACCGGAAATAACTGAGTAGTCATTGGGGAAACCGATTTGAAGAAGTGCTGTATTATTCAGCTGCCAGGAGGCTAAAAAACTATCCTTATTGCTATCCAGCCTGAGTTTTGTATCTTGATCGATCTGAATTGAGGAGAGAACCGTTTTAATCCGGTTGGCTGGCAAAATCTGTTCATTATATTTTAGCAGTACCTGTTCCTCGTCCATTTTCTTTGTTATTTTGTCCTTATCTGACAATAAAGCATAATACAGCAAAGTTCTTTCGGCATAATTGTAAACCTCTTCGTAAGGATCATTAAGGTCGTTGAAAACAAGATGCAGTCCAATATGCACAATCTGTTTTTTTGCGTCAAAGCGAACCGATATGCTTTGACGCGGGATGATGTCTTTAGCATCAATAATATGAGGATTCATTGAATTTGAATCAAGTTTCTCAATCTGCAGGCAGATATTTGCAGGCAGAAGTGCATATATTTCCTTTAACTTAAGTGATTTAAATTGAGGGTCTGAGAGTACACTTGAGCTTAATGAAAGAAAAAATATTAGAAGAACTGTGATCCGGTTCAATTTGTCAATAATCATGTTTATTCAATTTTACCAATGGTAATGACACTTTTGACTTTGCTGTCTTTGGAATGGAGTGTGCCGTAATATAACTCACCTTTCTCCCAGTCTCCTTCGATATAATCACCCGGTTCGGCATATCGCTCTTTCAGGTCATATTGTGATATTAATTGTTTTGATGCATAATAATAGGTTCCCTTTCCATGCATTTTCCCATCCTTCATCTGTCCCTCATATTTGTCTCCATTAGGGAAAAACTTTGTTGTAATTGATGCAGAGGCCGGGTTTTCCTCAAGCTCCTTAGTTTTTTCAGGACTCTTTTTAACAAGAACAGATAATGTGTCCGTTTTAGGGGTGGTATCCTTTTCGGCCTGTTTAAGCAGGGATGAATCGGTTTTTTGGCTGTTCACTTGTAGGGAATCCTTAGGGTTTATGCTCTCTTTTGGCCCCAGCCAAATAAAATACACAGCCAGGAGCGCTAATAAAAGAATACCGGCAACAGGAAGAATCAGCCGTAAAGGTTTGATTGCCTTTTTAATGGTCGGTTGACTTTCCGGTTTTGGCTGGGCTGGTTTACTTCGTTTTTCCGGTTGAATCTCGATCTCTATGCAACTATCTAAAATTTGTTCAACAGAATCAGCGATTTGGAAATTTCTGAAAAACAGAGGAACATCTTTTAATCTGAAGCCTTCACCTTTTAATAAGAAAATCCTGCGACGGTTGTCTTTGGCATAGCAATTATTGAAAAAGGTTTGATATTCAATCTTAACCCATTTGGATTTCATGCTATCAGGTGATACTACGAGGATGAAATCTTTGCTTTGATCGATTGCTTCGGATATAACTTCAAAAAAGGCTTCCCCGGCATTCTGCTTCAGATCCACCTCTGAATGGAATACCTTATACCCTTTCAGGGCTTCATGTATCCTGGCTGCGAACGGACGATCCTTACTAGAGGAGCTGATGAAAAATTGATATTTGTAATTGGGCTTGCTCATGAATTTGAAATCTGCTTAAATTGACACTCTTCTGCCGATTGCAACTGAGCACCTCGCGCCGGGGTTGTTGACCGCCTTTTTCCGCTATTTCTCAAATCACTCATTTAAGCTACTTTTTAGCTGCTATACAAAGATAATGATTTTGTTTATCTGGTTCAGCACGTTCACCCTGTTTATCCGATAACTTTTTTCGATGCTTCTACTTGTAAATATGACTATTAACGTGCCACTCAAAACAAAAGTCGCTGGTTCCGATAAAACAGTCAGCAATAAGCCGGATGTATAACTGAATTTTCAACCCATCTCGAACTATTGGCAATCTGCAGGAAAGTGTGTATTTTTTCGGAAAATTTCAGAGACAACAAAATGATCGGAGTTTTAATCATTCCTGGCCTTTTTCCAGTCATTTTACAATCCTGTAAAAATGAAGCTAAAACTTATAGCTAAAACTTATTGCCAATATACCGCCGATGAATTTCACAAAATAAAATATGAAATGGCTTTATCTTTTTATTGCAATAATTGCTGAAGTTATTGGTACTTCAGCATTGAAATCGTCAGAGGGTTTCACTAAAATTATTCCATCATTAATTGTTATTATTGGATATGGCGTTGCTTTTTACTTTCTTTCATTAACCCTGAAAAGTATTCCGGTAGGTGTAGCTTATGCAATATGGTCCGGAGTAGGTATTGTTTTAATTTCAATCATAGGATACTTTGTTTATAAACAGAACCTTGATTGGCCGGCAGTTTTCGGAATAGTTCTCATAATTTCAGGCGTGATTGTTCTTAACCTCTTTTCGAAAAGTATTTCGCACTAACATTTTACCATACTATCTGCTATAATGCAAATCTCAAAGTACAGGCTCTTCAATAACTCAGTACTTCAATCCGGGGGCTCTGCCCTGATTCTCCAGGTTCTATCCGGGTTACTTGTCACTTGTCACTGAAAGAGTCACAATCTCGTGCGGTTTCAATTTGATGCGGATTTTACTGCCTTCCACAACGGGCTTATCGGCCGAAACAAGAGGCAACTCAATAATGTTCACTCGCGTGGCACTAACAGCCGGCACCGGAAGAGTGATCGTAGCCAAAGTTTCCTTGCCGTTTACTTCAGCCAGGCGGATGATCAGGTTTTTCCCGTCCTCAGCCTGTTTGATACCGCTCATCACCACTTCGGCCGGTGAAACCAACAGAAGGGAACCATTCTCCGGCCGGGTGGAATGGGTTTTTGCCAATGCCAGCGAAGGAGGTTCTGCGGCATACACCGGAACATTGAAATTCTCACCTTCGGCCCAAACCCTGTTTTTCCAATCGCCCGTATGCGGAAACAGGGAATATTGGATATGATTGATGCCTATATTGGGATACAAATCAGGTGAATAGGTTGCCCGCAGAAGCGACAGGCGGAGCTGCCCCTTGTCGTATGAATGCCCGAATTTGGTGCGGTTCAGCAAAGCCATACCATTACCGCCGCCGGAAACATCCACCCACTGCTGTGCAGGCACCTCCTGGCCGGTAACAGGGCGGCTGACCACGTCGAACGGCACCTGGCTGTTAAACGCAGGATTGTTGATAGCCAGGTCGAAAGTGGATTTCAGGAAAGGAGCCGGATTAATACCATCTCCGATTTCGAACCAATGTGCCTCAAGGTCGAAATCGATGCGCGGATAACTTTTATAAATATAGGTGTGCTGAATGAATTTCGACCGGCCCCATTTTTTCACTACTTCAATGGTTGCCCGTACAGGTCCCCTTTCAGTGATTGCAACACTCACAACATCAGTAATATCTATAATATCCTTTATTTCCCCGATCGTCCAGGCATTCATACCGTTAGGAGCTTCCATCCAGATTTGCAGCCGGTTCAGCCGGCCATTGACAGTGACATATTCCTTGCCGGTTCGTTTATCTTTTAATCCCGCAATATCCCCGGTTTTCAGGTCCAGACTCACTGTAAAAAAGTCTGTTTCGAATACTCCGTCCTTTTCAGGGATCTCCTCAACGGATGATCCGGGAACCGAGGCATCAACGTAAAAAGTTCTGTAACCCCCGGCCGGCATACTGTCGACTACGAATTCCACCATTGACCGGAAACCTGGCGGGAACGCTTTGCCACCGATAATCTGGGCGGGATATTTCCTGCCGGATCCGTCACGGACCATCAGGGTTGCGACTTTATTCCCGGCGGCTGGCTTGAGATGAGCATATTCGTAATAATCTCCCCAGGAGGACAGGTTAGCGGTAGCTGGTTTTTCGTGAGAATATACTTCTGCCTGCACCAATACCTTTCCGCTTCTGGGCTGCAGGTTTATTGCCACAACCGGCTGACCGGCACCAGTTTTATAGGCTATTTCATCTGACAGTTTTCGAAAATCAGATTCGAAAATTGAATTTGCTTTTTTCTGAACCATTTTATGATCCGCTACGGCATCCTGATAGGATTCATAAATAGCAGATCCTGGCAGGATATCGTGAAATTGATTGAATGCCACGGTTTCCCAGAGACTCTTCAGATCGCCTGCCGGATAAGGATCTCCGGAGAGCCAGCGAAGGCTCGACAGAAACTCGGTACGATACATCGATTGTTCACTTTTTCGGGTGTTTTCCTTAATCTCGGCCACTGAAGTATAGCAACCTTCGAAAATATACTGCATCTCGCCACGATGAACCGGCAAGCTTACCGGCATCTTTTCTGTAGCCTTGAAGAATGATTCCGCACTGGCAAACTTTACCGACGGGAACCTGGGTGTGGCATCGAGCTGATGGATCATTTCGATATTTTTCAGCGTGGGTCCCCCACCATGATCGCCGATTCCGGTTGGATGCAGCATCTTTCGGGTAACCGGAGAGATCCGCGAAACTTCGTTTTTCAATGCCGGCGTGATTTCCCCGTTATAAGTGTAATTGGTAAAACAGAGAACGTTGGAGGAGTCCGGGCCTATCCACCGGAATGGCCCGATAAACGGCACGCATCTGTGGAAATAATAATAATCCATGCCAGCGAGTTTCAACATCTGCGGGAATTGAGAAATATGCCCAAAATTATCCGGCAACCAGCCCACACGGGCCATCTTGCCAAACTTGTCGAGGAAATAGCGCTGTCCAAGCAATAAGGTACGACATAAGGCTTCTCCGCCGGTAAGATTGCAATCGCTCTCGGTCCACATACCTCCTGCAAGCTCAAACCGCCCTTCGGCTACATATTTTTTTACTTTTTCAAATAGGGGAGGATCTATCTGCTCAACATGCTTATAAATCGTGGCCTGGCTCTGCAACATCCGGTAATCAGGGAACCGCTCCATAAAAGCAATCACCTGCCGGAAATTATCGTGAAACATCTTAACACTCTCATTATAAGGCCATAACCAGTTCATGTCCATGTGGGCATGACCAACAATGTAAATGCTGTCACTCCTCAAATCCGGTACATTGGCAATAATGCTTTTTTCAATCTGATCCATAATGGGTTTCACTTCATCCAACCGGTCAGAAGCGATCAGATCCAGCGCGGATCTTGCCTGACCTGAGAAATCGCTGGTTATCCCGTACATCCTGATCGCAGAGGAGACTGCAGTAGCTGATTTCTGCAATTCAGGCCCGAAGAATCCGGGCATGGCAGCCACTTTCATTAATAATTCGGTGGCTGTTTGGGATTCCATAGGAACTTCGTTGATTCCTGCTTTGCTGATGACCCTCACCTGGGCGCCGGGTTTACTCAGCAGGCGGCAAAGTTGGAAAAGTGGGATATTACAATCAATCACGGCAGTTTTGTGGGAAGGGATTACGATCTTCCCAACAACGATGGCACTGGCTGGGTTGGGGAAGGTCCAGATGGTTTTCGCCTGGTTGGCGGTAGTTTGACTTTCATTCCTAACCGCGTTGCTTTCAATGGATACACCGGTTATTTCGCACCGGAAATCATTTACATCAGTAGAGCCGTTGTTATATATTGATAACGAAAGGGTTGCCTGATCTTTGGTTATCTTTGATATCCAGATGTGATTGATAGCCGTTTCGGGGTTTTTTGCCAGGCTTTCAGGGTTCGGGCGGTCGTTGCTGACCTTAACGTCGGCAGAAGCGATGGAACAGATCATCTCCCATCCGCCGCCACCCTGGTCAACCTTGATCATCAGCCGGTTCCATCCCTTCCCGAGCTGGAGGAATACGGTATCCTGATTTTCCACCAGCGACCGTTTAACCGGCTTCTCCAGGATACGGATCCCATTGAGCCAGATTATGGCCCCGTCGTCGGATCCAAAGCGGATGACTCCCAACCTGTTGGTAGGAGCATAAACATAAGTGAAGGCGTAAGCCGCACAATTTTGGGTTTGGGCAAAACCCTGTTTGGTGAAATCGACAAAAGGTGTGGTCAGTTTTTTCCACTGAACAACACCCGCCTTTTCTCCTTCCATCGGGGCAGCCGATGGCTCATCCAGGAATGGATAGCTCAAAAGGTCTGTGGTATTGGCAGTTACAAAGGGACCTGCAATCAACCATCTATCGATTTTATTAACATCCGACTGTCCAACTAACGGCATATAACCGGCCAGGGACATTGAGACCAGGAAGAGCAACATTTTTTTCATCTTACTTTGGTTTAATCTACCCAAAGCTAGTGAAATTCCGGTAGTATCCGCCAAACGCACGATGCATCGAAATATTTCGATGAAGGACATTGTTTTTCTGCAGGAAGTGTTTAATTTTCTGAGAAATGTTCGATGACAAAAGTCTGGGGATGTTTGTATATAACGTAAAAGGAGATTTGAAATGAAAAGATTAATTACACTACTCGTGCTGGTATTCATTTTTGGGCTAACGTATGGTAAACGAGTTTCCGAATACTCTGCAAAAATTGTCGGACAAACTTTTTTAACTAATGCAACAAACTTAACGGCTTTTAAGACTGTCGCAAATTTGCAATTGGTTTACACCGCAAATTCAAAATCGATTGACCCATTGGCTCCTGATCAACCGACAAACTTTTTCTATGTTTTCAATACCGGTTCAATCGGTTTTGTAATAGTTGCAGGCGACGATAATGCAACTCCAATCTTAGGCTATTCACACCAGGGAACATTTGAACCTGACAACCTGCCGCAAAACGTTGCTAAATGGCTCGAGGGTTATAAAAGCGAAATTCGTTATATAATTGAAAACAACATTCAGGCAACGGACGAAATTTCGGAAGAATGGGAAAACTTAAGTAAAAATATTTATCCATATACTTCAGCCACTGGTGTTTCGGGTGTTAATCCCTTAATGCAAACCCTGTGGAACCAGGCACCATTCTACAATGACCTATGTCCTGACGGATCAGTTACCGGGTGTGTTGCAACAGCAATGGCACAAATCATGAAATATTGGAATTATCCTGCTACCGGTTCAGGTTTTCACTCGTACAATCACGAAGCTTATGGCACCCTCTCTGCGAACTTCGGCAGTACCACCTACCAATGGAGTTCGATGCCAAATTCGGTCAATAGTTCAAATACTGCGGTGGCTACTTTAATGTATCAGGTTGGCGTGAGCGTTGATATGAGCTATAGTCCTGAAGTAAGCGGCGCTTATGTTATTTCTGCTCAAAGTCCTGTTATTAATTGTTCGGAATATGCTCTTAAAACTTATTTTGGTTACAAAGGCACCTTGCAAGGGGTTCAAAGAGTCAACTATAATCAGGCACAATGGATCAGTTTACTAAAGACCGAACTTAATGCAAGGAGGCCTGTTCTTTATGCAGGTTTTGGTTCAGGTGGCGGACACTGTTTCGTTGCAGACGGATTTGATAATAATGATTATATTCATTTCAACTGGGGTTGGGGCGGTTATTATGATGGATTTTTTCAGATCAACGCCCTGAACCCAAGTGGAACTGGCACAGGCGGAGGTTCAGGAGGTTACAATAGCGGTCATCAGGCGGTTATTGGCATTGAACCACCAACCGAAAACCAAACTTACAATCTGGCACTTTATGATTATGTAACACCGTCAGCCAGCTCGATATCTTATGGCCAGTCGTTGACAGTGAGCACTAACATTGCCAATTATGGAAGCAATACATTCAACGGTGATTATACTGCCGCTATTTTCGACAACCAATACAACTTTGTCGACTTTGTTCAGATTTTGTCGGGCTACTCTTTAAGTGGTGGTAACGCCTACATGAATAATTTGGTATTTTCAACAACCGGGTTATATAGTATGCTGCCCGGCATCTATCATGTTGAAATATTTTATCGCCCAACCGGAAAGAATTGGTATGCAGTAGCAAATAGCGGCAATTATTCAAATCTTGTTCAATTAACGGTAACCTATTCGAACGATATTGAATTATATTCAGCTATGACGGTTACTCCCGGTACCACCCTTACCAAAGGTCAGCCAGCTTCGGTGAACCTGAATATTGTAAATAGGGGCTCAGGCACTTTTATCGGTAAATATGGTATAGGGTTATACACTTTGGATGGTAATCTGGCTCAAACAATCGGAATTCTTAACGAAATCAACGGTTTGCCATCAGGTTATACGTACCTGGCGCCATACCTTACTTTCACCACTTCGTCCATAACAGTGGAACCCGGGACTTACCTTTTAGCCGTACAGCATAATCCCAACGATACAGGATGGAAGCTCACGGGCTCAACAAATTATCAGAACCCGATTAAAGTTACCGTGGTTGCACCTACCCTACTGCCCGATATTTACGAAGAAAACAATTCAGTTGGTCAGGCGTATAATCTACCCATTTCATTTGCCGGTAACAATGCATCAAAAAACACAAATGGCTCGAATTGTCATATAACATCAGATAATGATTTTTATAAAGTCGTTTTGCCTTCCGGATTTAATTATACAATAACCCCGCGCATTCACGACTCTTATAATAGCGGCAATGGCAATATCTACACCCTCGACGGATTATTTTCTTACTCAACCGACGGCACCGGCTGGTCAAGTGCATATGATGATGTTATGTCCGGCAATATTGCTCTCAAAGGTGGCGGAACAGTTTATTTTCACGTGGCACCCTATTTTGCCGGTGAAACAGGAACTTATCTGCTTGATTTGGCTTTAACGCGAACATCTGCATCCGGTATTGCAGAAGAAGAAATAAATAATTTAATTAAGGTTTATCCAAATCCCGTAAAAGATTATCTGACTATTGACCTGAACGAATTTAATGGAATATTAAATCAGATTAATTTATTTAATATTCATGGGCAAATAGTTGTTTCAAAAAAATCAAACATGCAGGAAACGACCTTTAATCTGATGTTAAATAGCTTATCCGATGGTATTTATTTTTTACAATTTCAAACAAATGTCGGGGTAATTACCAGAAAAATAGTTATTGAAAAATGAAGATAGTGATTTGAGGCACCAGCTTTCCTTCTTATTTTATTTCCATATCTTTACCCTATTACATTTTTATTGAATCACGATGAAAACGGAGCAAAGCATTTATTCTGAGGCTAAAGGGTGGGTAAAGATGAGTGAAAATAATTTGGGCACCCTGGCCCGGCTTGTTTTTTTATTTGGTAACAAAGACTTGCTAAAAGAACAGCAACTAATTGATTTTGTAAGCGACGCATACCCTGCTGCACAAATTGTGGGTTGTTCTACTTCCGGGGAGATTTATCAGGAGGAAGTTTTTAACAACCATATCGTGTGTACTGCAATCTGGTTTGAAAATACAACCATTGAAATTGCAAAGGAGCACATTATTGCGATGGAAGATAGTTTCATGGTTGGCGAAAAATTGGCAGAAAAGCTCAACAAAGAAAATCTTGTTCACATCCTGATACTTTCGGAAGGTTTGAATATTAACGGGAGCGAGCTCACCAAGGGCTTAAACAAAGGGCTCAACGACAGGATTCCTGTTACGGGTGGTTTAGCTGGTGACCAAGCCAACTTTGCCGAAACTGTGATTGTGCACAATCAGGCAGGTGAAAAAAACCTGGTATTGGCAATTGGGTTCTATGGAGAGCACCTTCTGGTTGGCTACGGATCGATGGGTGGCTGGGATTCGTTTGGAGTTGACCGGGAGGTTACCAGATCCAAAGGAAATATCCTGTATGAGCTTGATGGTCATCCGGCACTTGAGCTTTATAAACGCTATCTGGGCGACCATGCCGCAAATCTTCCGGCTTCAGCACTGCTGTTTCCTTTAAGCCTTCGCTTGAAAAGTTCGGAAATCGCACTGGTCCGTACTGTTTTATCCGTAAATGAAGGCGACGGAAGC
>JAPLDV010000656.1 GCA_026391235.1 Bacteroidia bacterium
TGTGTTTCTATCATAGCTATATGAAAGTATTTATTTATCTGGGTATTTCAATTATTTCAATCCTTAATTGTGAAGCTCTTAACGCTGTGGCAATAATTGTAACAACTGAGGAGAAAAATGGTTACACTTTGCCTGATAAAATTGTTTATGAGGATCAAACTTACGTAGATAATATTAAAACTGTTGAGATGTATCGTTCAGGATGGAGACTATCACCACCATTGCGTAACCTCCGGGATACCTCATCCCTGGTTCTCGAGTTTGATGATCTTGCAGATGAAACAACCCATTATACCTATACCCTGATACACTGTTCTGCCGGATGGCAACCATCCGACCTGGTTAATACGGAATACCTTACCGGGTTGCCAGAAAATGAGATCCGTGACTATCGCTATTCAAGAAACGCCCTGCAGCAATATAAACATTACAGGCTATCCCTCCCTAATGAGGACGTCCAGCCTAAACTTCCCGGTAATTACATTTTATATGTCTATAAGAACTATGACCAGGAGCAGCCGGTTCTCACACGCCGCTTTTTCATCGTTGATCCCATAGTTCAGATTCTTACCGACGTACACCGTACCGACGATGTCAGATACATGTCCACAGACCAGGAGGTGGATTTTACCATAAAGTATCAGCAATTGCAGCCGGATGACCCAAGGCGGAATTTCAAGGTTACCGTATGCCAGAACCTTAACTGGACAACTGCCGTTAACGACCTGTTACCTAAATATATACAACCCGGCGAACTGATTTACAATTTCGAGGAAGGGAACCGATTATGTTAAGGTGCATTTCATGCTGAGCACCACCGATTCTATTCCTGATACTGATGTGTATCTTTTTGGAGGGCTTACCACCTGGAAAATCGGGCCGGAGAACAAATGCACCTACAACCCGGCAAACCAATCTTATGAAATTGACCTGCTCCTGAAACAAGGTTATTATAATTATTCTTATGCTACCCGTCACCGATCAGATCAAAATACTGATCTAGTGGAGATTGACGGGAATCATTTTGAAACTGAAAATGACTATTATCTATTTGTCTATTACCGCGATATCCGTGAAAGATTTGACCGTCTTGTTGGTCTTGAAATTGCAAATTCCGTTAAGGTTTCTGAAAACTAATTTGTCTTGTGCGTAATTTATTCTATTTTTGTAAAAGCAGATTGAGATTTATGCTCAACAGATTACTTCCTTTGTCTCTCATGGTGTTCTTTGCCAATTTTGTTGATGGTTACTCGCAGGGCGAGATCGATAAACAACCCAAGGTGTTTTACAGGAACGAACGTTCCTGGTCGGGCAGCTTAAATTCTAATGGCTGGGGCATAAATTACCGCTATAACAAGCGGATTGATGCTTTCAGCAGCATGATTTTTGATGTTGACCTGGCCAGCATCCACCATCCTAAGGAAATCAAAAGCCAGAGTCCTTACATAGGCGGATGGGGCCGGTCGTATGTGTTCGGGAAAACCAATGAAGCATTTTCCCTCCGCGGCGGAGCCGGTTACCAAAAGGAACTGTTCAGCAAATTCGACCAGGGCGGCATATCGATCCGGTTCTTTTCCGGCGCCGGGTTATCGCTGGCACTCCTGAAACCGGTCTATTACCAGAAAGTAACAGGTCTCAATACCGCGACCATGGAATTGTACTGGGAGAAATCTCTTTTTGATCCGGATTACATGCAGAGTGTATACGACATCTACGATCGTGAGTCATTCTTTACCGGAATAAATGAATCTACTGTCGTTCCAGGTTTTTATGCCCGAGCGGGTCTGAGTTTTGAATACAGTTCCGAAGACCGGTTAATACATGCCATCGAAGGAGGTATTCAGTTAGAAGGATTTCTTAAGAAATTACTGATATTGGCGACTTCAGATAATCATCAACTGTTCCTGACCCTGTACGTGAGCTATCGGTTCGGTAAAGTAATTGATGCCCGTAGTCAAAAATAGTCCCCATTTTTTGAAATATTCATTTTTTTTGTATTTTTAGAGCCTATTGACGTAGGGAGACCTACTCATTTATCGAAATTTTAAGATTATGAAAAACAAACATTTACTCTTTGCTCTTGCTCTTGTTTTATCCGTTGGATTCACCGCCTTTGGCCAGGTAGGCAGAGAAGGGAAGGTCCAAGTTGTTGGTGATGGTAACCAAACCGTCAAAGATCTTGACCCGATGAACGCAGCTAACTGGCTCAGTGCCCGTCGTGTTAACCAGTACACCGGTACTATTGACATTGCTGATATCGTAAGGGCTCAGGAACAAGTTAAAGCCCTCACCCGTAAAGGTGGGAACTCCCTGAACATGGAGTGGAACGAACTCGGTCCCAATAATATCGGTGGTCGTACGCGTGCTTTCCTGATTGACAAGGACAATCCTGATGTTTGTTTTGCAGGCAGCGTCAGCGGTGGATTATGGAAAACCACAACTGGTGGCTCCACTTGGGAAAAAACACAGACAACCTCCGGGGGACTTTTCGAAAATCTGGCAGTGTCCTCCATATGCCAGGCTTCAAACGGTGATATCTATTTCGGTACCGGTGAAGGACCAGCTACAACATCGGCTAATACCGAGGATTCTCATTTTGGCGTTGTTGGTCAAGGGATCTGGAAATCAACAGACCATGGCGTTACTTTCGGCAGATTAGAATCTACGTGGTCAAGTGATGACTCAAAAGCAACATTCGCCCTGGTTTATGCCCTTTCAGCCGATCCTACAAATGCATCAAAACTGTATGCCGCTACTGCTAAAGGCCTCCGTGTTTCAACTGATGGCGGGCAGTTATGGACGAACCCAATACCTGAAACAACTGCTATAGCCTATCATGTGAAAGTTGCCACCGATGGTACTGTTTTAGCTTGCGTTGGTAGTGCCGCTTATCGTTCAGCCGACGGTAGCTCCTTTGTAAAAATTTCTGCAGTTGATGGCCTGAAAAATCAATTAATCCAGGATAAGGATGTTTCCCGTCTGATGTTCGCTTTCGCTCCTTCGGATCCGAATTATGTTTATTGTGTTGCCACTGGTACAACCAAGTCGGGAACAACAATTACAGGGTATCCGTTGAGCAACATTTACCAATCGAAAGACAAAGGAATAAAATGGTCAGTTATCGGCCCTGGCGGATCGGCATATTTCCAACCTCTCGGAACTGAAGGCAACTATGCTTGCGCTCTTGATGTCTCCTTTGATGATCCGGGCTTTATCCTCATCGGCGGAAAAGATATGTACAGCTGGTCGTACAAAACCGGATGGGAGCGCATCACCCTGGATGAGCCGATGGACATGCCTAACCGTGGATTTTATGTTCACCGCGATCAGCATACCATCGTATTCAGCAAAAGAGATTCTTCGACTGTATTTGTCGGAACCAGTGGCGGTATTGCCGTATCAAACAACAAAGGGATATCCTGGCGGACGCTCAACCGCAATTATAATGTCACTCAATTCCTTACCGTCGCATCCTCTCCCAAGGGAGAACTCCTGGGTGGTTCAATGGATAATGGCATACTCTACATGGATTTTCAGGGCAATGACCCGAAATATGCCACCTGGTGGGCAGGAGCCTTATTCTCCACATTCCTGGGCTTCCGTCACGGTGGTGAATGCGAGATTTCAACTCTAGATCCAAACTTTAAGTACTATACGACCCCGGGAGGTGTCATTCATCGCCGGATGGTTATTGAAGGCCAAACTACCTACCAGGAGTTTTATGGTGCAGGTACAGGTGGTGTATGGATTTCCCCGTTTACTATCTGGGAAAGTTTTGATGACAAAAAATCATGGGATTCGGTTGATTTTATCGCTGATCGTGATTATAATGCAGGTGAAACAGTTGTTGCTCAGAGCCTTATTAAAAAATACCCGTTAACCAAAGTTCTGACCCAACCCCTACTCACCGGCGAAAATGTAAGAATTCAGGACACCTACCAATCTATCATTGCATTTGGCAAAAACGGCCAGGCAGGTATCAAAACTAACCGTCATCCGCTAAGCGGTGTCGATGTATACAGAACCCAGTCTTATTCGGTAATTGTCAGGAATCGGCTGCAAGGTACCGCACCCAATATCGACAGGGTTGTCGAACTGGCCTTCTCCAATGACGGCAACCATCTGTTTAGCGCAGTTTGGGATGCATCAGATAAGAATTACAAGATTTACAGAGTATCCAACATGGAAAATGCACGCGACAGAAGACGTACGGATACAGATACCGGTTTTGATCCAATCACCGGTCTGCCTACCTACGTTGAAACAACTGCAACAATCGGTTCCTTTACTCAGGTTGTTACGTGTATTGCTGTTGATCCTACTGATCCCAATAATGTTCTTGTTTCCACGGGCAACTGGGGCAACCCCAATTACATCTACCTTTGTAGAAATGCTATTACTGCTGAAGATAAAACTGAAAACTTTACCCAGGTTCAGGGTAACTTGCCGCAGGCCCCGGTTTATTCTATTCTGTACAATACCCGCGACAATAATGAAGTTATTGTCGGCACCGAATATGGCGTTTATTCAACGTCTGACATTTATCTCTCCGAATCCCCTGAATGGGCAAGCGAAAACAGAAGCGGAATGGAAATCATACCGGTTTTCCAACTTCGCCAGCAGAGGTTTCAAAACAAGGCCGAATTTGGAATAGAGAATCATGGCGTTGTTTATGCAGCCACTTTTGGTCGTGGCCTCTTTTCCTCCAATACCTTTGCATCCAAAGGAGGTTCTTCCTCATCTAAATTGCAGGAGATAAGCAATATCGATGTTAAAATCACGCCTAACCCGGTAAGCGATATGGCCTTCGTCCAATACAGCACGATGAATGATTCAAATATCAATTTCCAGATTTATGACCTGCAAGGCAAACTCGTTAAAACGATAAACCTGCCAAACCAGCCTGCAGGAGCCAATCAATTATCAATCGATGCCGCCGCCTTTGCTCCCGGAACCTATCTGATCAGAATGACTGCAGGAACTCAGCAGTCATCTTCAAAATTTGCTGTTAAATAATCACACCTCATTCTTATGTAAGGGAGGACCAACGTGTCCTCCCTTTTTTTTGCTGTTTTTTCAATAACAAAACAGCTTGCCAATTTGAAAAACGGTGCCTTTGTATTACCTTTGTGGGCGAAATTTTGAAGCAATTGAACAATTAATAACAAAGAAATCATTATGGTAAAAATTAAAGTTGGAATCAATGGTTTCGGCCGCATAGGACGGAATGTGTTTAAACTCATTCTCGACCGGCCGGATCTGGAAGTTGTAGGGATCAATGACCTCACCGATACCAAAACTCTGGCTCATCTGCTTAAGTATGACTCTACCCAGGGTCGGTTTAACGGTATTGTTACCTTTGACGAACAAGGTATTATTGTAAACGGACAAAAAGTTTTCGTCACGTCTGAGAAAAGTCCGATCAATATTAAATGGGCACAAACACCCGATGTTGTTATAGAGTCAACCGGTGTTTTCACCAAAAAAGAAAGTGAAAAAGGAGGCTACGGCGACCACCTGAAGAATGGCGCTAAAAAAGTGATCCTGACGGTTCCGGCTAAAGACGAAATCGACAATATGATCGTCCTCGGTGTTAATGATGCCGCCCTGCGTGCAACTGACCAGTGCGTATCCAACGCTTCCTGCACAACAAACTGCCTGGCTCCGGTAGTTAAAGTACTGCACGATAATTTTGGCATTGAAAATGGTTTCATGACCACCATTCACTCGTATACCAATGACCAGCAGATACTCGATGCTCCCCACAAAGACCTTCGCCGTGCCCGCAGTTGTGCTGTTTCACAGATCCCTACTACAACCGGAGCCGCTAAAGCTGTTGGCAAGGTTATCCCTGAACTGAAAGGCAAGCTCGATGGTTGTGCCGTACGCGTTCCTACCCCAACCGGTTCACTCGTTGACTTTGTTGCCAACCTGAAAGTGGAAGTAACCAAGGAACAAATCAATGCTGCCATGAAAACAGCTGCAGAAGGCCCGATGAAAGGTATCCTCGAATATACCGAAGACCCGATCGTCTCCGTAGATATTATTCACAATACGCACAGTTCAATCTTTGATGCTCTCAGCACCATGGTGAATGGCAAAATGGTTAAAATTTTCTCCTGGTACGATAACGAGTGGGGCTATAGCTGCCGGGTGGTCGACCTGATCGGGAAACTATTCTAGCTTAATCTGCATATCAAAAGACTCGGTTCAGCGTGAAAAGGTCCCCGCCTTCGCGGGGATGACA
>JAPLDV010000640.1 GCA_026391235.1 Bacteroidia bacterium
GCTCCACCAAATACTGAGGCCAAGTGAGTCATTTCATGCTTTTGCGTGGCTCCCTTCTGTTAATATAACTAACTGTTATTAAAGGATGAATTAAAACTTATAGTTATATTCCGGCTGTTGGCAGGTTACTTGCTATTACATTTGTATGAACTTTTTATCATGCGAACAAATATCCTTTCCGGGAAGCGCATGGAGTTGTCACAGATGTTCAAAAGGGGTTTTGTCATGAAATGGACAGGTGTTTATCTTATTGGTTATGTCATCTTGATTTGTGGTCTTCTCGCCGCGCTTTGGAAAATGGGTGTTCTGGCCAGCATCGGTACGGCATGGACATTGATCGGCGTTGTAATCACAATCGGTGTTGGCATCATGCTCGCGGTTGCCAATAGCGGCAGCAAAGAAAATATTGAAATCGGCCGGAAGTGAGAGATGCCAGTATTTGAAGCGCGATAGCCGCGGAGTTACGTCGGAACGTCGAGGCTTCAAATCCACTAGTTTAAATGAGAGTTTGGTAAGATTTTTTAGTCTATGGATTGGAAAAATATCGGTTCAGGCAGAGCTGAGAAAGGAGACCAAGTGCCATGCAAATATCTTCTATATCGCCACAGCCAGTGGTTTCTCTAATTGCGGGAATATTGATTTTCATTTTCCCGAAACTACTAAATTATATCGTTGCCATCTATCTCATTATCATTGGCATTCTCGGATTGATCCGATGATTGACTTGCGAAGTTCCTGTTGCCGGAGAATATTATTTCAGTGGCAAGGAGAATGAGTGGAAATAGTTCGCATTGTTCACTGAGGGTAACCTTGTTAGCTTCGAAGAAAGAGAGTTAAATAACAGTAAAGGAGAAAAAATATGGGTACGATACTGATCGTTATTTTGGTACTCATTCTCGTTGGCGCATTACCCACCTGGCCTCACAGTAAGAACTGGGGATACTATCCCAGTGGTGGACTTGGATTGATTCTTTTGATTTTGATCATCCTACTGTTGTTAGGGCGAATTTGAAGAGAGTGTTTTTAGTGAGCAGCACTTCAAGATTATTTTAGTTGGAAGAAAATAAGAAAATAAATGGAATAAAGGAGAATTAAATATGGAAGAGTATGAAAAAACAAAAGTTCATTTTTTCAAGGGATTATTAGTTGGAGGCGCGCTGGGCGCATTGGCAGGCATTCTCTTCGCACTAAAATCAGGAAAAGAGATGAGGTCTGATATCAAGAAGAAAGGGAACAAGATTGTAAAGGATGGGAAGGAAATTTATGCCGATGCCAGTACAAAAGCAAAAGAGATTTTTGGGGAAGTTAAGCATCAGGCGAAGGAGTTGAAGAGGGAAGCCGAAGATGCCGGTGAAAAAATAGCAGACGAAGTTCATGAAAAGATTGGTCAGGTCAAGAAGGTTTTCGGAAGGTAGGGAGAGAACTGCGTATTATGCACCGGCGTGTATTTTTTTACAGATGAAGGATATAAGATGAGTTGTTATGAAAGGCTTTGTGCAGGACATCGAGGGTCTGGCCGTCAACAATCGTGAATTTCGCCGCGTCGTCTACACGGCGAGGCACTGCCAGCTCGTGCTGATGTCGCTGGAGCCCTCGGAGGAGATCGGCGCGGAGGTTCACACGCTCGACCAGTTCTTACGCGTGGAGTAGGGGACCGGTGAGGCGGTTCTCGATGGCGTTCGGACGGCGATCCGGGCG
>JAPLDV010000875.1 GCA_026391235.1 Bacteroidia bacterium
TTTACGTTACCGATTCGGTTGAAGGAATTGTTCCTGATTTCCTGACCCTCTTGCACGGTGTTCTGGATAGTCCGGATATTCCCCTGAATGTCAGCCGGTCATACCTGCAATCCGATCAGAATGTCAAAAAAATCTCGACCCATATAACCAAGAAAGTTGCCGACCGTTTAAAAGATATCTTCACCAACAGCAGGGAGCAATTTGAACAAAAGTGGGACGACCTGAAGCTGTTCATCAATTACGGAATGCTGACTGAGGAGAAGTTCTGGGACAAGGCCAAAGAATTTGCTTTGTTGAAAAATACAGACAGCAAATACTTCACGTATGATGAATACAAGGAAATTATCAAAGATAATCAGACGGATAAAAACGGAACTTTGGTTTACCTGTATGCCAATGATAAGGATGAGCAATTCAGTTTCATCCGTGCGGCAAAGGAAAAAGGCTATGATGTTCTGGTGATGGACGGACAGTTTGATACACATTTTTTGAACCATCTGGAAGAAAAGCTCGAGAAAACGCATTTTGTCCGTGTTGATTCGGATGTTGTTGATAAGATGATTGATAAGTCGGATAAGAAAGAATCTAAACTCGATAAAACTTTAGAATCCTGGTTAAATCCTGTTTTCAAGAGCCAGGCACCGGGAGAAGGATATTATGTAACATTCGAAGCCCTTGACGAAACTGCTCACCCGGTTATTATCACTCAATCGGAATGGGGCCGAAGAATGAAAGAGATGTCGAAATTATCCGGCGGAATGAATTTTTATAAAGATCTTCCGGATAGTTTTAATCTGGTAATAAATGGTAATCATCCAGTTGTACTTCAGATAGGTGAGCAGCTAAAGCAAGTGCATGGAGCCGAAGCCGGCAGGTTTGATGAAGAGGTTGTAAAAATTAAGGCCGATCAGGAGAGCCTGGAGAAGTTACTTAAAGGCAAGAAAGAAGATGAGATCGGACAAGAAGAAAAGGATAAGCGAAATGAATTGTCGAAACAAATCGAAGAAGCTGAGAAGCAGCGCAATGAAATTCTGGCTGCTTACGGAAAGGAAAATCCGATGGTAAAACAGTTGATCGACCTCGCCTTGCTAGCCACCAACCGCCTTACCGGCGAGGCTTTGGATGCATTTGTTCAAAGAAGTATCGGATTGCTTGGGAATCATAATTAACAATCAACATGAGAAAGCGCATTGCATTTAGTCTGGTGATCGTCTTCCTGATTACCGGTTCCGTGGCTCAGGCACAGTTTTCCTACGGTGCAAAACTGGGCATGGGTTTTCCTGGCTTCAGGGATGATTCAATTGCCAGCCAACGGATTACGTTAACAGCCGGACTGGTTGGCAGTTTTAAGATCATTAATGGCATTCAACTGATGACAGAGGTTTGTTTTCAGCGCAAGGGGAATAAATATCAAAAGCCATTTCTGAATACAAAGCCGGATTCCACCTATTTGGTAAAAACCAATCTTGATTATATTAATATACCTCTTTATCTGAGGGTTAACCTTGGGAGTTCCAGTAAATTTTACTTCCAGGCCGGAGGGTACTACGGGTATCTTGTCCATGCCAATTTCACCGGTAAGCGGTCGGGAGAAATGATAAAAAAGGTAAATATCATGGACGGCCTTTACCATCATGATTACGGCATTATTGCCGGAGGAGGCATAGAAACATCTATCCGTCAGGGATTTGGGGTTGTCCTTGATGTAAAATACCAATGGGGAATGAAGAATCTCAATAAGGACAAGTTGATCATCGGCAATTCCAATCCGATAAGGAACAAAGGGTTGGCGATGAGCATGGGCTTTTATGTAGACATTGAGTAGAGACGCATTAACCCCAGGTTTCAACCTGGGGATTTTATCCAAGTCCCCTAAAGTACATAACAGTCAGTTAATCAATGCTATATACACCAGCGTCCCTCACTCCCTCACTCCCTTAACGCCCTCCCGCTCTTTACGTTCTTTACGCTCTTTCCGTTCTTTACGTTCTCCCGCCCTCACCGCTCCATCATTTGCCGTGCCTCGTTCCGCAGAAATTCCAGCGCCGCCTGCGTTGGCGAACTTTCGGCTTCCATCTGTATTTCGATGATCTTCTTGCTCAGATCAAGTGCCGGACCATCGGGGTTGACCTGCATGGCCGCCCGGTTCACCATTTTCAGGGTTCCTTCCTTAGCGTTCCTGACTACGTTCCATGCATCTCCCGATATATAAATTTGCTGCGAGAGATTATGCTCATACTCGGCCCGGATCACGGCCAGCAAATGTTGGTGGAAATCCCTCGCTGTAAACTCATCGCTTTGTTCCCTGACAACCAGTGAATCCACGGTTATCCGCTCCAGAAACAAGGCAAGCCGTTCATAAGCCTGTAACCTCATGGGTAATGTCTTTTTCCGGTCCTGCAGAAGCAGATCACGGTCACGATCCCGGACAAACGACTTGTAATAGTACTTCATCATAACCGAAACGGTCAATAGAACAATAATCGACGGGATGGTGTATTTCAGGATTTCGAGGATGTCTTGCATGGCGTTTAGATTAGGATGAATTTCAATTTATGGAGTTTTACAGCCACAAAGGTAAAAATTGTACCTTTAGCCTTTTCTTTTTTTAAAGTATCTTACAAAATGGAAGTTGATCAGGTTTCGAAACGTTTACAGGCACTGGCAGTATCTGAAACCCTGGCCATGGCCCAAAAAAGCAGGGAGCTCAGGAGCCAGGGAATTGATATCATCGATTTAAGTTTGGGTGAGCCTGATTTCAATACGCCGGAGCATATTAAAGAGGCTGGTATTGAGGCAATACACCAGAATTTCACACACTATCCACCTGTACCGGGATACCTGGATCTTCGTCAGGCTGTAGTAACCAAGATGAAGCGCGACAGTGATCTGGAATTTACGCCGGATCAGGTTGTAGTATCCAATGGTGCCAAACAATCTATCTGCAATGTTCTGCTTAGCACAGTTGATCCTGGTGATGAGGTAATTATGCCAGCTCCATACTGGGTGTCATATCCGCAGATCATCAAAATGGCTGAAGGGAAGGCTGTGGTGGTAAATGCCGGAATCGGGCAAAATTTCAAAATCTATGCGAGTCAGCTGGAGGCAGCCATTACCCAGAAAACCAGAGCATTTCTGTTCAGTTCGCCTTCCAATCCGACCGGTGAAATCTATTCGCAGAGTGAGCTTTACGAATTGTCCTTAGTATTTGAGAAACATCCGCAAATCCTGATAATTTCCGATGAGATCTATGAATACATCAATTATGAAGGAAAGCATGAATCGATTTCCCGGTTTGAATCGATGCGGGATAGGGTGGCTATAATCAACGGGGTTTCAAAAGGTTATGCTATGACCGGCTGGAGGATCGGTTACATGGTTGGCCCCCTGTGGCTGGCACAAGCGTGTCAAAAACTTCAGGGGCAATATACTTCCGGGGCAAGCACAATTGCGCAGAAAGCTTCTATCGCCGGACTGCTTGGCGACCAGTCGGTTATCCAAACCATGGTGTCAGAATTCAAAAACAGGCGCGACCTGGTGGTTAAACGCCTTTCAGATATACCCGGAGTCAGGACCAACAATCCTCCAGGTGCATTTTATGTGCTGCCGGATGTAACTGCCTTTTATGGAAAATCAGATGGCCAGACAGCTATAACCAATGAAACCGACCTGGTGATGTACCTGCTGAATGAGGCCCATGTCGCACTGGTTTCAGGTACGGCATTTGGTGCTGCGGGATGCATCCGGATCTCATATTCCACCTCCCAGGCAATGATTAATAAAGCCATTGATCGTATCGCTGAGGCTTTATCCAGGTTAAAATAGTTATATGCCATCGAAGAAGTTTTTTATCAGAGGCGGCCTCATTGGAGGGGCTTTGGTTATTTTGCTGCTGGTTACTTGTGTAAGTATTTTATATACATGGGTTTACAGTCCAAGCCTCACCAATCCGCAAAAGGATTCAGTGTATTTTTTCGTCAGAACGGGCTCGCAGTATCCCCAAGTTTATCTGGACTTCAAAAAGTCGGGCTGGTTAAAATATGAACGGGGTTTTGATTGGGTCGCCAAAAGAAAAGAGTACCCGGCAAACATAAAACCAGGTAGATATCTGTTCATGAAAGGAATGTCCAATTCGCAGATAGTGGATATCCTTCGATCGGGCAATCAGGCAGAAGTGAACCTGGTATTCAACACCACCAGGTATTTCGACCGGCTGGCCGGGATTATTTCCAAGCAAATCGAGGCCGATTCTTCGGCTTTGATAACGGCTTTTCGTGATACAGCGGTGATGACTTCATTCGGACTTACACCGGAGCAATGGCGTGCGATGTTTATTCCAAATACTTACCGTTTTCTCTGGAACACTAACGCACGGCAATTCCTCGAAAGGATGAGCCTGGAGTTTAAGGTATTCTGGAATCCGGTACGGGAGAGCCGTCTGAAAGAAATAGGTCTGGACAAATTCCAGCTGATGTCACTGGCTGCCATTGTACAGGAAGAAACGTTTATGCATGAAGATATGCCCATCGTTGCCGGGGTTTATATGAACAGGATAAAAAAGGGTATCAAGCTGCAGGCCGATCCCACTGTAATTTATGCATTAGGTGATTACTCCATAAAGCGGGTTCTTTACGCCCACCTTATGGTTGATTCCCCATATAATACTTATAAATATGCCGGTTTGCCACCGGGGCCGATCAGGATTCCCTCTATTCAGGCTATAGATGCATGCCTGAATTATCAAGTGCATGATTATTTGTACTTCTGTGCTAAAGAGGATTTCAGCGGTTATTCTGTTTTTGCCAGAACGTATAGCGAGCATTTGGCAAATGCCAGGAGATATCAGCGGGCAATGAACAGGATTAAATTACCCTGATCTCCATCTCTAATTTTATACCGAATGTCGATTTTACTGATTCCATAATTTTGTCGGCCAGGCCCAGTATCTCACTGGCAGAGGCACCGCCGAAATTGACTAAAACCAGAGCCTGTTTCGCATACACTCCCACCTGTCCATCACGGAATCCTTTCCATCCACACTTCTCGATGAGCCATCCGGCACCTATTTTTACCGATGCGGGATCATGGTAGTATGTTGGCATATCCGGATAATTTTCCCGCAGCAGCCGGGCCTGGAATGCACTAATCACAGGGTTCGTAAAGAAGCTGCCGGCATTTCCGATTTTAGCCGGATCAGGCAGCTTCGAACGGCGAATACGGATCACGGCTTCCCTGACTTCTCTGATATCAGGGTTGTGATCTGATGGAAATCCCTGTTTTAAAGGTTCATAAGTGAGATTTGCCTGCGGATCTTTATCCAGGCGAAAAAACACCTCCCATACCAGCCATGACTTGTGAGCCGGATCTTTAAACAAGCTGTTGCGATATCCGAACCGGCATTCCTCTCGCGATAATTTGAACTGACGGGAAGTTGAAAGATCAATAACACTTACGGACTCCACACAGACAGCTGCTTCAGTTCCGTAGGCACCAATATTCTGGATCGGGGCCGCACCAACCGAACCGGGGATAAGGGAAAGGTTTTCCAGACCGCCATAGCCCCGACGCACCGTCCATTCCACAAACTCGTCCCAACCCAGACCGGCTCCGCATTTTATTAAAACCGAATCCCGGGATTCTTCGGGTATGGTAATATCGGTGTTGACCGGATGTATAACTGTTTCAACCACCGGGGTGGCTAACAGGATATTACTTCCAGTCCCCAAAAGCAACAGGTTGTTGTGATCAAAGTTATTGGTATTCAGTGCATTTAAAAGTTCCATGGAATTATCAGATTCAATAAACAAAAGTGCTTGGCAATCCAATCGGAATGAATTGAATTGTTTCAATGAATAATTCTGATGGATCTTTATCATGGTGTAAAGATAAGTTCGTTATAATAAATCCGCTATTTTTCGTTTTATTGTTACCGGGAGACAAAAATAACCACGGAGACACGGAGAACACAGAGAGACACAGAGATGATTATTAAAAGATATATAGATGAAAAATCCAATCTCCGTGAAACTCCGTGCTCTTCGTGCCTCCGTGGTAGATTCTTATAATTCCGAGAATTGGAGTTTTTATGAACAAACGAGTCATTCTTGTGGTAACCAATGACCTATCAGGTGATCAGCGTTTACATAAAGTTGCCATGAGCCTGATCAAATTCGGGTATCAACCAGTGTTGGTCGGCCGCCGGATGGCTCATTCCATGTCGCTTTCCCGCCCTTATGCATTCCGCAGATTCAGATTGCTGTTCAATAAGGGTCCTCTTTTCTATATTACCTACAATATCAGACTATTATCTTATCTTCTATTTGTTAAGGCCGATATTTTCCTGGCCAATGATCTGGATACGCTCTTTGCTGTGTTCATAGCCGGAGCACTCCGCAGAAAGAAGATCGTTTACGATTCGCATGAATACTTTACGGAAGTGCCTGAATTGGTCAACAGAGAGCGGATTCAACGGATCTGGGAATTTATC
>JAPLDV010000157.1 GCA_026391235.1 Bacteroidia bacterium
TCCCAGGCGTATTTCGTATCACACCACCTGCATCGCAAAGGACAGCCGGAAAGCCTTACAAATACGCTCGGCTCACCAGCCAAAAGTCCTTCGCCCTGCAGCGAATAAAACTCCTCCATTACCGGAAGGAAATTTCCGCCGTTGTATAAGTCAGTTGTCATGATTATATTTATCAGGCAAATATAGGTACCCAAATCAATTGTTTGGGGCTGGAATTTGTAACAATAGAAACCTTGTCTCGTCTTAACGTTGAATTAACCCAAACCAAAATGGACCGCATCATTGAGAACAAATCAAAAAAAAGAAGAATAATTCTCTGGATCTCTGTTTCCGCTTTACTTGTGGGGCTTGTGCTGTACATGCTTCTTTTTGCCGACAATTCATCAAAACTCAATGTAGAGAGAGATAAACTGACCATTTCAGAAGTTATCGAAAATGAATTTCTTGATTATATGACAGCTACCGGAAATGTTGAGCCGTTGACAACGGTTTATCTCGACGCAATTGAAGGCGGTCGTGTGGAGCAAATCCTGATTGAGGAAGGTTCGATGGTCAACAAAGGAGATATCATACTTCGACTTACCAATCCCGACTTAAACTTAAGGATACTGACCAGCCAGGCCGATCTTGCGGAACAGGAGAACCGGTTGCGTGACACGAAAATCATGATGGAGCAGCAACGCATCGAACTCCGAAGTCAGATTATCCAATATGAATTCGACCTGATAAAACTCAACCGTACCTATCAATCCAATAAAACACTGTTTAACAAAGGTCTGATTCCGGAGCAGGAATTTTTGCTATCGAAAGAAAATTACGAACTGACTCAGCAAACCATTCAGCTATTCAGGGAAAAATCGGTACAGGATTCACTTTTCAGGGCAACGCAGGTAAAAAGCCTCGAAGGTGCCCTCGACAGGATGCAGGATAATATTGAGCTGGTTAAAGATAAGCTCGAAAGCCTTAACGTTAAAGCTCCGGTAACCGGCCAGCTCGGTTCTCTTGAAGCTGAAATCGGGCAGAACATTATCAGTGGTTACCGCCTGGGCCAGGTTCATATTCTGGATAATTTTAAGGTGACTGCTGAAATCGATGAACACTGGATCGACAGGATTAAAACAGGGTTACCGGCTACGCTCGAACGGAACGACCAGAATTTCAATCTCAGTATCATTAAGGTTTATCCTGAAGTCAGGAACGGCCGTTTCCAGGTTGATATGGAGTTCTCCGGAGTAAGGCCGGATAATATCAGAACCGGGCAAACATACCGTATCAATGTGGAATTGGGCCAGCCAATCAAGACAATTCGCAACCAAACGAAGCATCAAAACAGGCAGGATGAATCCCAGATATTATGAAATCCTTGAAGGGCTGCAAGCCGGAGAAAAAGTTGTTGTGAGTTCATACACCAGTTTCGGCAACAATGAAAAATTGATTTTAAAATAGTAAAGCCATGTTTTTCAACTACTTAAAAACATCAATACGTAATCTTTTGAGATACAAAGGATATACGCTGATTAATATTGTTGGAATGACCTTGGGGTTGGCTTCATCCATTCTGATTCTTTTGTTCGTCCTCGATGAGTTATCGTATGACAAATTCAATAATGATTATGATCGGATTTACCGGGTATCGGTCCAGGCTAAAGTGCAGGGGCCGGAAATAAGAGTGGCGGTGAGCTGTGTCCCGATTGGCCCAACTTTGGTTAAAGAATTGCCTGGTGTTGAGCAATACACCCGGCTGTTTCCTTTCGGCGGCGACCCTCTGGTCAGGTATGAGGATAAAAGCTTCGTTGAGGATGGTTTCGTTTTTGCTGATTCAACCTTTTTCGATGTATTCACCACGCGGTTTATTGCCGGAAATGCCGGTAAAGGGCTCAACCGGCCGAACACATTGGTGATCACGCGAAGCATAGCCATGAAATACTTCGGATCAACGGATGTTATCGGAAAAACCTTGCAGGTATTTGATCCCCCGCAACAATTTGCGGTGGATGGGGTTATTGAGGATTTTCCGTTAAACAGTCATATCCGGTTCTCCATACTTGCCTCTTTCGCTTCCAGCCCATTGAGCCGGAACACCATCTGGGTCAGTAATAATCTATATACCTATATCAAAATTTCGAAAAGCACCAATGCCAAAGATGTTGAATCCGGAATGGTAGCCATTGTCGATAAGTATGTTGGCCCCCAACTGAAGCAATTCCTGGGTTTTGATATCAGTCAGATGCGTGCAGCGGGCAACAGGTACGGGTATGTACTAACACCTATAACCGATATTCACCTGAATTCGGATCTTGATTTTGAATTCAGGCCAAACGGCTCCATGTCAACCATTTATATTTTCTCGCTTATTGCCTTATTCCTGATCATTATCGCTGCGATCAATTTCATGAACATGGCCACCGCCAGGGCCTCATCGCGGGCCAGGGAAGTCGGGATCCGCAAAGTGGTTGGGTCGCAGCGCTCTGATCTGGTCGGGCAGTTCCTGACCGAATCATCGCTTCTTACCCTGATTTCATTTATTCTGGGTATTCTGATTGTATTCCTGGCCCTACCCTACTTCAATGATATCGCAAACAAGGACTTATCCATCAAACTGATTAACTGGGGCATATTTATCCCATCTTTGGTTATTCTTCTAATTTTCATCAGCTTAGCCTCAGGAAGTTATCCTTCATTTTATCTGGCCAGTTTTAATCCGGTATCCGTTTTGAAAGGAAAACTTCAGATGGGCATACGCGGCGGATGGTTGAGAAAATCATTGGTTATTATTCAGTTCTTTATAACCATTGGATTGGTTGTCAGCACTTTGGTTATCTCAAAACAAAACCATTTTATTCTAAACAAGGATCTGAACTTTGATAAGGAAAACCTCCTGATCGTCAACCGGGCTTATGCCCTGGGCGGTCAGTCACAAGTATTTATCGACCGGATCAAAGCCATTCCCGGGATCATGGATGCTACCATAACAACGCAGGTTCCCGGCGGGCGGAGTCCGGGCAACACCGTGTTCCGCAGGGAAGGTGACGGGAGTGATGGACTGCAGAGTTTTAATATTATGGCTACCGACCAGAGCTTTCAAAAAACGATGAAAATCGAAATGGTTCAAGGCAGGTATTTTTCAAAAGAATTCGGTGCCGACAGCAGTGCGATGGTTATCAATGAGGTCGCTGCGAAGCGTTTGCAATGGGATCAGGCGGTCGACAAAATACTCTATGTTGTGGCAGGCAATCCCACCGGCGGTGATCTGCCCATGAACGTTATCGGAGTTATTAAGGATTATAATTATGAATCCCTGCATCAGGAAGTTAAGCCATTAGTTATAACGCCCACCCAGGTCGGAGCCTTTTCAGTGATTCGCTATTCCGGGATTCAGGAAACAGAACTTATTTCGAAAATTAAAACGGTTTGGTCGGAAGTAGTTCCAAATCAGCCTTTTAATTACACATTTATGAATGATCAATTACTGGAAAACTATCAGAAGGACCGCCAAATGGGTAAGATTTTCACCATCTTCGCCATTTTGGCCATCATTGTCGCCTGCCTCGGATTACTGGGATTATCTTCCTTCACCATCGAAAAGCGAAAGAAAGAGATCAGTATCCGGAAGTGCCTCGGAGCGCCTTCAGCCTCGATTATGGAGATGCTCCTGAAAGAAACGGTTTTGCTGGTAATCATCGCAACGCTCATTGCTTCACCGCTGTCGTGGAAACTGATGAGCCGATGGCTGCAGAACTTTAACTATCAGATAAATATTGGAATCGGCATCTTTTTGATAGCCACATTGATTGCACTTATTATTGCAGTAGCCACCATCCTGCTGCACGTTTATAAAGCATCCGTCAGGAATCCTGCGGAAGCACTCAAAATGGATTAATCATTTAACCAAACAACATGATACAGACAATTGAATTAACCAAGGTTTTTCGCACAGATGAAGTTGAAACAACTGCATTGAATAAAGTTTCCCTGGAGGTAAGCAGCGGCGAATTTGCTGCCATTATGGGGCCATCAGGGTGCGGCAAATCAACCCTGCTTACACTGCTGGGCTTGCTTGACAACCCCACATCAGGGCAGTTGCTCTTTAATGGTCAGGAGGTTTCGAAGTACTCGGAAAAACAAAGAACTCTCCTCAGGAAGTCCAATATCGGTTTTGTATTTCAGAGTTTTAATCTGATTGATGAACTGAATGTTTTTGAGAATATCGAACTGCCATTGCTTTACCAAAAGATCGCCACAGCTAAAAGGAAAAAGATGACTGAAGATGTCATGGAGCGAATGAGCATTTCGCACCGGAAAAAACATTTCCCGCAGCAACTATCGGGAGGTCAACAGCAAAGAGTTGCTATTTGCCGGGCCGTAGTGGGTAATCCTCTTTTGATACTTGCCGATGAGCCAACCGGTAACCTCGATTCTGCTAATGGTGAAGATGTGATGAATCTGCTTAAACAGCTGAACACCGATGGTACAAGCATAGTCATGGTAACACATTCACCAAAAGATGCTTCCTACGCAAAAAGGATTATCAAGCTATTTGACGGACACCTGGTGAACGGAAATGAATAAATTTTCAACCTTCATCAGTAGAAAAATGTCAACATTCTCCAGACTGAATATTCTGGCTGTTTTTGTTTTATTCTTCGGGACACATGCATTTCCTCAAAAAGAAATGAAACTCGAAGAGTGCATCCAAATAGCCATTGACAGAAATATCGGGCTAAAGAGACAAGGATTGCAGGTTGATCTGGCAAAAGACAACCTGCAAACTTCCCGGGCAGGACGTCTGCCAACCGTTGAAGGCTTTTTTGCCCACAATCTTAGTTCGGGTAAAACGGTTAACTATGAAGATTACACCTATATCACTACCAAATATCAGGACGGAAATGTTGGCATTCAAGGTTCCCTTCCGGTTTTTGCAGGGTTTGCAAACTTGTACCAGACAAAATCCAACAAGTACTCTTTTCAATCAGAATCCGATAAACAGGCAGAATTAATAAAAACAGTATCGATTGAGGTTACAGCTGCCTATCTTCAGATCCTGTATACCGAAGAACTGCTGGGTGTGGCTGAAGCAAAACTGGAATCAACCAAAGAACAACTCCGGATGAATGAAGGGTTTTTCGAAGCAGGCAGGATGTCCAAAGTTGAAGTACTTACCATGAAAGCCCAGGTTGCCCAGGACAACCTGGCTAAAATTCAGGCTGAGAATGATGTTAGAACAGCCTATCTGTCACTTGCACAACTTCTTAACCTGGAAAATGAGAATGGGCTCAGGATTCAAAAACCAGCCAGGCTCGATGAATCCATATCTATTGTTGTAAATGATCCTGAGCAAATTTACGAATATGCCCGAATCAACCATCCGGGAATCACCTCAGCCGAATTTCTGGTGAAAAGCCGCGAATCAGTATTGTCAGCAATGAGGGCCAGAATCTCACCTTCGGTTTCGCTCAACGGCCTTCTTTACTCGAGATATAGCGAGCTGGGATTGAATCCGACAGCAACTTATCCGTATGCCGACCAGCTCAGGAACAACCTGTACAGCAGGGCTTCGATTAATATCAACATACCCATTTTCAGCCAGTTTCAAACCAGGAGCCGGATCAGCCAGGCCAGTTTACAGGCCAGAGATGCCAAACTTTCGCTTGACCAGAAGAAGTTATCCATTCGCCACGATATTCAATTGGCTTATTCAGCGACTCTAAATTCCCGGGCTAAGTATGAGGCAACAACTGAAGCGGTTGCCAGCGCCAACGAATCTTTTAATCTGACCCAGGAAAAGTACAAAGCCGGGATTTCTTCATCTGTTGAATTCAAAGTGGCTCAAAATCAATTAATTCAAGCTCAATCAACCCGGATACAGTCGAAATATGAATTTATCATACGGTCCAAGATCCTTGATTTATACCTGGATAAACCGATAACGCTGGAATAAAGTAGAGACAGATAATTATCTGTCTCTACAACCAAGCATGTCTTAACAAAAATTTAACAAATCCCGCATCGAATTCAATAAAAGACAATTATGCACCCAACTTCCTGATTAAGGAAGATTGGTGAACAATTTGCATTATCAATTTAAAACAAATATTTGGCTCAGTTTGTTGTGTTTATACCTTTGAGCACTCTAAGTTATTTTTTTATGCGAAAGTTTATCATATTAATAGTCATTGCCAATGGTTTAGCAGGATTAGCCTTTGGCCAGGGATTCCTCCGGATGAATTTCACACAGCCGGCTGCATTGACGGCTACAGCCGGTCATGATACACTGGTTTGCTCCAACCACCCTGTGGTTCTGGGCGGCAATCCGAGTGCCACCGGCGGGAACAGTTCATACGTTTACCTTTGGTTGCCAACAGATGGATTGAATGATCAGACTTCCTCCAACCCGACTGCCATTCTCAGTGAAACAAAGACATATACTCTCACGGTGACAGACGGCAACGGATGTATGGCAATCAGCTCGGTAAAAGTTCAAATTGATGAGTGCCTTGGCACAAATGAACAGCAACTAAATCAGGTTATTACAGTATTTCCAAACCCTTCGGATGGAACTTTTACGATCAGTGGTCTCAGTTCTCTGAACAGTCAACTCCAAAAGATTGAAGTACTTAATCATTTGGGGCAAAGTCTTCTCACGAGGGATTACAAGCCTGGAGACCTGGTTTCTGATCTTGTGTTAGAGACAAATATTAAGGAACCCGGTGTTTATTTCCTGAAGACTACACTTTCAAATCGGGTGGTAACTCAAAGATTGATTGTTAGATAAGGAGAAAGCACCATGAAACGAACAATAATAATACTCTTCAATATATCCCTTGCAGTTTCAGTTTTCAGCCAGCAATATGTTTGCAGGCAGGATACGGTTCATTTCTACCAAGATGAATACCGGGGGAAACTGGTCTGGCAAATATCAAACAATGGGGTCGACTGGACCATCCTTACCGGGTCGGTGGGAGATACCGTGGAAATTGTTGGCAATGACCCGGCCTATTATCGGACAGAAGTAACCGAAGGGTCATGCAATCCTTGGTTTTCTGATGTTATCCACTTAATTATCAATGAATTACCGATTATCACTTTAAACCTGAGGGATTCTATCTGCCTGAATGAGAGCGCTATTCTCTTAAATGGCGCTATCCCTGCCGGTGGAACCTATTGGGGCGACGGGGTGATTGACGGCAAATTCAGCCCCGCGGCCGCCGGTGAGGGATTGCACAAAGTATATTACCGCTATCGCGATCCTCAAACTCAATGCGCTGATACAGCCTTTGCCATCATAAGGGTTTCAGGTGTTCCAAATCGTGCGGCAGCAGGAAACGATCAGCCATTTATTGCTGCTGATTCTTTATTGCTGGATGCAAATATTCCCGCAAACGGGATTGGTACCTGGACAGTTGTAAGCGGCGTTTATGGTCATTTTTCAGATATTCATTCGGCAAAGTCATGGTTTATAAAAGATTCGACCAATCTGAATTTCACTTTAAGATGGTCGATTTCTGGTAATTGCGGCACTTCGACAGACGACATCAACCTTTCATTTTTTCAGTTAAGCAAGAAACCCTGTCCAAATGCCCCAACTGTTACTGACACAGATGGAAACATCTATCCAACCATTCAAATTGGTGAACAGTGCTGGATGGCGAAAAACCTGAATGTCGGCAGGTATGTGCCCAGCACAGTCAGCAATGTGGAACACTCCGACCTTGCCGATAACAACATTATTGAGAAGTATTGTTTAGATAATAAAATTGAGAACTGCAATTTGTATGGGGGGTTATATGACTGGAACGAGGCCATGGGATATTCTGAAACGGAATTTGCCCAGGGGATTTGTCCCGATGGCTGGCATATCCCGGGCAATAGCGATTGGGCTGGTTTGAACAACTTTTATTTTTACGGGAATGCCGGCGAATTGATTAAAGTTGGAGGATCCAGCGGGTTTGAAGGCTACTTTGCCGGAGACCGCCACGTTAGGGGACAGTTCTTCAGCTTCAACGCCAGCGGATATTGGTGGCAATCAACCTCTTATATTTATACCGAGTACAACGATGGTTATCTGCGTGAAATTGCTGCCTGCAACGGGAATCTCACCAAGAGTCACTTCCCGAAGAAAACCGGTCTGAGTGTCAGGTGTATTAAAAATCAATAAGATGGCCAAGGTTTTAGCTATCAACGGCAGCCCGAGGATCAACGGCAATACCACGTCACTGATCAATATTGTATTTCAGGAATTAAACCAGCATGGTATTGATACTGAAATGATTCAGATAGGATACCGGGATCTTTCCGGATGTAAAGCCTGCTATTCGTGCCGTGAGTTAAAAAACAATGCCTGCATCTATTACCACGATGAATTCAATGAGGTTTTTGCCAAATGCGTCGAAGCCGATGGTATCATTCTGGCATCTCCGGTTTATGTGGGTGGGATGACATCTCAGTTAAAAGCCTTTATCGATCGGGCCTGTTTGGTGAGCCGGGCCAATGATCATTCCCTGAAACGTAAAATAGGAGCTTCAATAGTGGCCGTCCGGCGCAACGGTGCCTTACAGACTTTTCATGCCATTAATACCTTTTTCACGATCTCACAGATTATGATCGTAAGCTCCAGCTACTGGAACCAGGGAATCGGAAGGAATCCGGGTGATGTAATGGACGACCTCGAAGGAATACAGACCATGAAGGTCCTGGGTGAAAATATGGCCTGGCTCCTCGAGAAGGTGTCTAAAACCTGATCTTATAAGTTTCGATGGCATGATGACCCAGCTTAACTTTTAGCCCTTTTTCGTCTTTTGGTATTGGTTTTCCGTTTTCTTCAATCATATCAGTATGCTCAACTGCCACCGGGCTCCTAAACAGGTTTATTTTTACCGGCTTGTCGCGTCCTTCCTGATCATACAATCTTATAATCAATCCGTTATCATCTTCTGATTTTTTAACGGTGCTCACGATCGAATTCGGGTCATCCACTGACAAGAAAGTGATCCGGTCCGGGAGGATGGATGTTTTGGAAAGAGGATTAAACACTGCCGTCAGTTTTTCATTTGCCTGGAGGGCCTGGCGATATCCATTTTTCCATCCCGGCTGATGGGTAAACAGACTGAATTCCATGCTATGACTTCCCTTCTGATGATAGAGCGGGCCCTCTCCATGGCAGCTTTGCCTCGAAGCCAAAAGGATTGGTTGGAGCAATGTTGCTTCGGTCTGCAGGTTGGTCATATTTACGTAATCCCACACGGCCACGCCCGAAGAAATGGTCAGCCCGATATCGCTGTCGCTGGCACTGATCCAGTTATTGATCCCCCTGGGATGAACATTCTTGCAGGGGGTGGTATATCGTTCTCCTGCTGCCTGTGCCAATTCGTCCTTCCCTACCCTGACCACTCCAAAAGGAACCTCGTAGGAAATCTCCGGGTTCTGAAGCCGTGCCGGAAAAGCCAGTCGGAATTCCCGGTAGGCTGTTCCATCCCAGTCGACCAGATCAACCTTAACATCGATTCTTTTCAGCGACGGATAAATGATCCAGGCAACTTTAGCCTTATTGTGTTTCATATCGGCCGATCCGTCGATAACTATCCTTACCGGGCCTGTTTCCCGTACGTTCCAAACGGGTCCGATGCCAGCCTTCTCAAAACCTTCCATATCCGGCTGCTGAACATCAGCAAACTCACCAGCGCCGTTGCCAACGGAGCGCATCGAAAACAAATCTCCGGCTTTAAATTGATCGGTTTTCCAGATCTCTTTCTGCAAATCCTTATCAAACAGCGACTCAATCCCGCCTTTCCCGAATTTGATCCGGTAGTTTTCTGTTTCAACTAATTCCGCTGAAACCGCTACAGGCACCAGCTTCGAACCTGATTTGCCCGGGACGATATAGTAAGTCTGATATCCCAATGACGGGACATTTTCTGCAATAAAGGCAACCGTCGTAGATTTCAGATACCCCGACGGATAAAACTCCGGCTGACCTATCGTTTGAAAAACCATGTCCTTACCCTGACCGTCCTGGAGGGTTATCCCTTTATAAGCTTTGTCAGGGAAATTCAGCGGAACCTCAACCGGGTCCGTTCGTTCCCAGGTCAGGGAATTGAAAATCACCAAAGGGATTCCTTTTTGGGTAAACCCGATATTTCCCGCGATATCCATGGTCGACTCTTCGATGACCGATATTGCAACCTGATCGGCCTCACGGAATTTATCGAGGAAGGTTTGATCGGTGATATCGCCATTTTTCCCTCCCACCAGTTCCGGGAGTTTAAGGGTTGTATCTTTCAGCGAATTCCAGGTATCAATATAATCGAAATAGGAATCGGGAACAGCCATATCCGCATCCGATAAAACCGGCATCACCGGGTTACCGGTTGATTTTGAATAATAATTATACCAGAAATCAGTTTGGTTGGAAAAATGCTGAACCGTTTCGAAGAATCCCTTTTTCAGGTTGACATAATCATTGTA
>JAPLDV010000551.1 GCA_026391235.1 Bacteroidia bacterium
GTTGGATCTTAGATAAAACCGGTAAACGCCGGGCTTTTCAATCTTGATATATCCCCTCATAATCAGGCCGAAAGGCTTAGCAGGCAACGGATCCGGCAAACCAAATGCTGTCATCACCCCGCGTGAGGCGGGTTCCTGAGAATCCAGCTCTTTAGTATTGCTAACAATTCCGTTAAATAATTCATAATCAACACCTGCTTTGACTACAGGTGACAATTGCATTCCCAAAAGCATCTCCTGTTTTTCGGCTGCAACTTCAATCTGAAAGCTGGTTTGTCCCGATTTCATGCGGGTAATCGCCTTAATAACAGTGCTGGCCTTCATGACCAACGGTTCAGTATATATCTTCCCGCCGGTAAGTGGATCGGAACCATCTGAGGTATAGAGAATTTCAGCATTCTGAGTCGCGTTGTGGAAATCGACAATCAATGAATCGGTGAAAACAAAACTCTTGGCAGATGATACCGGAGTTGGTATGCGATAATTGAGTTTCATGGCATCAAACCTCTGATACTGGCGCTCCAGGCGATGCGAGAATTTCTCATAATCCCGGAGCACTTTTGGTGTCCAGACCACTTCGGCCAGGGCACTCATGCGGGGAAGTGCCATATACTCAACCTGTTTTTCGGTAAGGATGTACTCTGTCCAGATATTAGCCTGTGCACCAAGCACATGCTTTGCTTCTTCTGCATTGAGTTCCTCCGGGGTCGGCTCATATGAATAAACCTTTTCCATAGGCAGATACCCGCCGATGGCTTTGGGTTCAAATTGTGGATCGCCCTGATAATTATCAAAATAACAATGCGAGTTGGGCGACATAATAACATCATGCCCCTCCTTCGCAGCCTCGATACCACCGGTAACTCCCCGCCATGACATTACTGTTGCTTCCGGGGCCAGTCCGCCTTCGAGAATCTCGTCCCAGCCAATCAGACTGCGGTTGTTGGCAATCAGGAACTTTTCTATCCTTTGAATAAAGTATGATTGCAGCTGCATCTCATCCCTGAGTCCTTCGGCTTTCATCCGTTTCTGGCAATCCGGGCACTTGGCCCAGCGGTCCTTCGGGCATTCATCCCCGCCGATATGCAGGTATTTAAAGGGAAACAGAGCGATAACCTCCGACAAAACATCCTGAACAAATCCGAATGTGGCTTCTTTTCCGGCGCAATACACATCCTCCGAAACGCCCCAGGCGGTGCGCACTTCAAACGGTCCCCCGGTACAAGACAGTTCAGGATAGGAAGCCAGGGCGGCAACCGAATGTCCCGGCATCTCAATCTCCGGCATGACATCGATAAACCGGCTGGCAGCGTATGCAACAACTTCTTTGATCTGTTCCTGGGTATAAAATCCTCCATAAGTAGTACCATCAGAATTTTTCCGGATGGACCCGATCCCGGTGAGTTTCGGATATTTTTTGATTTCGATGCGCCAGCCCTGATCTTCAGTGAGATGCCAATGAAAAACATTCATTTTATGCATCGCCAGCATATCGATATATTTCCTTATAAATTCAACTGGAAAAAGATGGCGGCCTACATCCAGATGCATGCCGCGCCATCCGTAACGGGGCTCATCCTGAATATCCACCTGCGGAATTTTAATCCCCTTGGTTGCCGACAACCCGGCGGTACTATAAACTTCAGGCGGCAGCAATTGCATCAGGGTTTGAATTCCGTAAAATACAGCCCGGGCACTGTAACCACGGATGGAGATCCCGCTTTTCGCGGTGATAAGGGTGTAAGCTTCCGGATTTTGTCCGGCAACCGGCAGTGCAAGTTCCAGGAAAATGCACTTCCCTGGATTGGGCACACCGATCTGATAACCGTGAATGCCGAGTTTATCACCGAGATATCCTGCAGCTACCAGCAACAGCGAATCATTGGAGGAGGTGTAAATATTGCTGTTCGCCGGAAAAGCAACCATTTTGGGTTCAATGGTCATCTTAGCCGGTTCCGGTATGATCCGAACATCGGGAGTCTCCTTTTTGCAAGACCAGAAGGCGGTTACAAGGACTAAAACTGTTATGAACGATACAATTTTCTTCATATTTGTGAGTGTTGATTGAGATTGAATGTCAGTCGAAAAAAAGGAGCCTCCTAAAATATATGTTTAAATCAATTTTTCGAGATACTCTTTAGTTTTTAAAATGTACCCGGTGTTGTGTCCCGCAAGTTCACATTCGATGGTGATACTGCCGTTGAAATCAAGCTTTTTAAGATAAGAGACTATCGCGGGAAAATCCAGCGGGGAACCAGGCCGATCGTGGACGGGCCCTCCATGAAATTCCACCTGTAATCACCGGACGAGATGACACCCAGCTGAATACTCTTCGAAGGCCCAGCTGCCACTACTGCCTCTTCGCTTCCGAACGCAGAAACCAAACGCGGAATTCCGGCCATCATGGCAGTGGAATAAATGAACTTCCTCAGTCGATTGTTTTCATTTTTTAGGATTTATTTATCAAACTGCGAAAGATCTAACATGGGATCCAGCCTGGCATTCGAGAACATCATTTCCTCCCAGGTAATCTCTTTTCCGGCAGTTGCAGCAGTCCGACCCAATATTGCGGAGAGCGTTGATTCTGATCCGGAAAGTGCTTCATTAATATAATTACCGGATTCTATGCTCTTTATGAAGTTTATATCCTTATTGGAATCTGCATCCTGAAGGGAAGACAGGAAGATTCCTGCAGCCTTCTGCCCGGCAGTCAAAACCGTATCCTTGCACCTGGGGATTCCTGAATCCCATGGTTTTTCACCCTGAATAAACACTCCGCCGCTGTAATGTGCCTCGGCGATACCCTTTGTTCCGATAAACCTGGCACACACCCCTCCCGATTGCGCACCGAACTGGGTGCCGTGGAAGCTGACATTCAACTCATCGGGATATTCATAAATGATCTGGTAGTTTGTCCAGGCATCCCCGAATTCAGGTCCGGCCTTTTTCCCTCCGCTGCCCGTCGCTTTAACCGGGTGAGCCTTCAGAGCCCAGTTGCACACATCAAGCATATGAATTCCCTGATCGAGCAGAATACCGCCGGATAAGGCATGAAAATGGTATTGGTTGCGGATCTTCTGTTCATCAAAGGACCTGTCGGGATATGGTTTATTAGGAATTCCGCCTGACAGATAATATAATTGCGCATTAATCATCTCACCCAGATCGCCCTGGTGAATTCTTTTTACCATTTCAACGTAAGGAGTGGCGAACCGGATTTGAAATCCAATGGCCAGGCTCAGATTTCCCTTTACCACCTCGCCCAGTCGCATCACCTGCTGGCAGCCTGCAACATCAACTGCAACAGGCTTTTCGGAATACACATGCTTACCGGCGGCCAATGCTGCTTCTACATATCCGGGATGTGAATAGCAGGGTGACGAAACCAGAACTGCATCCACCTCCTTATTGTTCAGCAATGCCTGGTACCCTCCCGATCCGTGATGGAGATTTGTTTTAGGAATTTCAGATAATCCCTTGGCGGTATTAAGCTTATTTAATTCTGGATAAGCACTTTGCAACTTATCCTCAAAAAGGTCAGCCATTGCTATAACCGAAGCACTCGTGTTCTGTGCCATGGAAGAAATCACGGCGGTTCCTCTTCCTCCGCAGCCAATGATACCCATTCGGATAGTAGAATTAGCCTGCGTTCCAAAAACGGTAGCCGGTTTTAACACTGTAAAGGCTGAAACCGTTGCAGCGCTTTTCAGAAAGGTTCTTCGTTCCATTTTTTTCATCGTCATATCTTTGTTTTTTTTATGTCCGGTGTTTAATATCCAGTCGGATCATCATTTAACTTCTGCCTGACTGCCCAGCGGATTTCCCTCACTGATCAGGGTAACCTGAACCCTCGGATTGATCCCGGCAGGTCCTTTGCAGTCGAAGGCAACTTCATTGTTACCATTCTTTTGAACCGGTATCTTACCGTCAACCCGGACATCCTGTAAAAACTCTCCTTTCGAACCATATAATTTGCAATCGGTTTGCGAGCGGAATTCGAGGTACATACCGGATTCCATCTTTACCGGAAAAATTATTTTTTCGCCTCCTATCGTGATGCTGGGATGATCAATGGTTACGGGAACCAGGGGCAAAGCTTTAACTGTACCTATCAAACAGTTAACCTCCCCTCCTGCCGGCAGGTTATTATACCACAGCTGCAATTTATCAACAGCAGTGAATTGCAAGGTATGGCGGAATGAATCGTACACATAAAAGCCCGAATCGGGCCAGATATAGTTGCTGAATTCCGATGATTCTATTTCCACAAGTTCAAAATACTTCCATCCGGTGAAATCAATTTTAACGAAGTGATCCCCGCGGGCTCCATAGGACAGATGGCCCGGACTTTCGATCCTGAAATTCAGGAGCTGCCCCTTGCCGTCACCCTTTATCCACACTCCAAGTGCCTGGTTATTATTGATATTCAGCCATGGTTCAAATTTCTTCTCCATTTTGATCCACATTCCCTCACCGGGAGATGTCTCCGGCGCACGGGCAGAAAAAAGGCCGCTACCCTTCTCTCCATTTGGTTTTTCGGTTGAAGCTTTTATCCCGCCCGATACACCGGCAGCGCTTCCATCCTGATTAAATTCCCCAGGCTGGAAAAAATCGGCTAAAACAACATTTGCAGGATCGTTGAATGGTTTCACCGACATCAAAGGCTCAATCCTTAACTTAACAGGTTGTTCACCAAACTCGTTATTCACGGTCCATTGCGACGAAGGATGGCCGGTTCCGGCGATTTTGTGTTT
>JAPLDV010000724.1 GCA_026391235.1 Bacteroidia bacterium
TACACTTGGTTCCTGGCTGATCCACTTCCTTCCGTTTCTATAAGCGGCGAAACTTCGGTTTGTTCCGGTAGCGAAACAGTGTTGGAAGCTTTAACAAGTGGTGGAGTGGGATTTTCAAAGATCAGGTGGGAATATGAAAAAGAAAAAGACATATGGGAGTTCATCTCTGAAAGTGAGGATTACGTCACTATAACCGTTTCACCCACTGAAACAACTACCTATCGCGCAATATACAGCCGCGATGGCAACGGATGTGGTTCAGCAATTTCCGATGATTTTACCATCACTGTCAATGGTTTGCCAACAGTAAACATAGCTTCGAGTGCTCCTGACAACAAGACCTGCGAAGGGACAATGGTGACTTTCACTGCAACCCCGGTCAATACCGGCGGGATGAAGGTATCCTACTCATGGTCTTACAATGGCATTTCAATTGGTTCGGACCAGGACTTCTACACGTCTGATGAACTGATTGATGGGGATATGGTATGGTGCACTATAACTGTAAATAACGAGGCGTGCTCTACCGAGACGAGGCCTATTTCCAATAAGATCGTAATGTCTGTTGAAAGCACTCCAATAGCGGGTACCTTGGCTAAGACACCTGATGTGATGACAGTAGGTGCAGGAACGGATGTTTCCGCAGTACTCATTCCGGGATCCGGAGGCGATGGCACAGACATGCTCGTCTTTCGGACCAATGTTGGCACAAACTGGTCGGAATTTGCACCCTATACATCCGGCGCCAATATTGGCACCACTGGTAGGACCGCAGTCGAGATCAGGACCCGCCGCTGGAGTAATTATTGCAGTCCTTCGTCTGAAAACATCGTCAGCTGGACAGTTGAAGCCAACCCGGTTCTTGATAATCCCGGACCTCAGACGGCCTGCGGCAGTTATACCCTGCCAACCATTACCGGAACGAACCTGGAAGACGCAAAATATTACGACAACAGCCAGGCATTGGGAGGAACTGTTATTACCGGACCGATAAAAAGCAGTATGATGGTATGGATCTACGATGTTACCGTAAATGGATACTCAGATGAAGAAAGCTTCCGGGTGACCATCAATTCATTGCCGGTCCCACCTGCAGTAGGCACGATTACCCAACCAACCTGTTCTGTATCAACAGGATCTGTGGTTTTGAGCGGATTGCCCTCAGGAAGCTGGACAGTGACCGGTACGAGCGGTTCCGGTAATGTAACAAAAACGGGGAGCAGATCCACCACCACAATAACTGGTCTTTCTGCAGGCACTACATACACGTTTACCGTTACCATTGCTTCAGGATGTACTTCATTGCCATCAGGCAATGTGGTAATCATTCCGCAACCTCAGGCCCCTGACGCCCCGGTTGTGGAATCACAAAGTTTCTGCGGCTCAGCAACGGAGGCCGACCTGCCTCAGCGGAATGGCAGCAATACCTATAAATGGTATAGCACATCCACCAGCAGATCATCCCTTTCAGGTTCCACCAGGCTGAGCACCGGCATCTATTACGTAAGCCAGGTTTCGGGAGGTTGCGAAAGCTCCAGAACCGGGGTCAATATTACCATTAATGATTTACCAGCATCATTCAGAGTGACGGGCGGTGGCACCTGCTGTGGCGGCGGACCAGGGTTGACAGTGAAATTATCGGGTTCAACCACCGGTGTTGATTATCAGCTTTGTCTTAACGGTTCACCGGTTGCCGGCGAAATTGTTTCAGGTACCGGATCAGCCATCAGCTTTACCGATCAAACGCTGGCTGGCACCTATACGGTAATTGCCATTAAGGTTTCGACCGGCTGCCAGGCCACCATGACAGGCAGAGCGGTTATTTCAGTAAGTAATCCGCCAGCAGCAACAAGCATTGTTTACAGTAAAAGTTCATCGAGCAATTGCAGCACTTCCGGTTCGGCTACGGTAAGTTATTTTTCCGGCACGTCGGGTGGCAGGTATTCGTCCTCTCCTTCCGGATTAAGCATCAACAGTTCAACCGGAACAGTCAATTTTGCCAGGAGCAATCCGGGCATCTATACGGTCACTTACAGTGTTCACAATACCTGCGGTACAGCTGAAACAACCACGCAGATAAGAGTCACCAGATGCACTAAGTCCGGATATATTTCCAACGACCAGGGGGCAAGCCCGGATTTGACGATAGCCACCAGCGAGCTAAAAGTGTACCCCAACCCGAGCAACGGCCCGGTGCGCTTCGAGTTCAGTACAATACTGGACGGCAGGGTCACGCTGGATATCATCAACATGCAAGGGCAGCTGATCATGCGCCTGTTCGAAGGAGATGCAGTGGCCGGTGAAGTACGCACCGTTTTGTTCGACGGGTATCTTACTGCCGGCACCTACATTTACCGCATGACCTCGGCGGACGGCGTCAAAAACGGGAAAATAATCAGGATGTAAATGTCTGTTGGAACAAACGGCTCAGTTTTCCAGCCTCCGGTGCCTGCTTTCTATCAGTCCCCGGAGGCTGGTTCATTGACCGGAATGTGCAAATGATTGCTACCATTGGGGATAACCCCCACTCGTAAAGGTATCTCTGATTTTTACAAATATTATTGATCCGGCAGAATGTGAAACATGCCCTTAGCTGGATTTTGACTAAACAAATCAGAATACCATGAAAACACCGGTATTGCTGCTGATCGGTCTCATCCTTTTCGCTATCTTACCTATTTCAAAAACCTTGCTTTATTCCTGCTCATCCCTTTTTTTCGGGAAGGCTGAACAAAGGAAATTCGACCAATTCTGACCGGTCGGGGGATCATATCGTATTCTACCCCTTCTCCTGTACCTCAACACCCATAAGGGTTTTGTATATTGATTTTTTTCTTATCTTTGCGCACCCCTGTCCAAATTGTGGCAGGAACGGGCCCCTAGCTCAGTTGGTTAGCAGCATCTGACTCATAATCGGTCAAAACACCCTCTTTTCAACCCCTAAAACCCTCAATATAAAGTTATTACTTTTATATTTGTTCGGGGGTTACTTTGGATTACTTTCCATTCATAGAGAATTCGTGCTCAGAATCGTGCCCGGTTTTGGTTGATAATCCAATTGGGACTGAAGGAGGATTAAAGCCTTACCTTTCTTAGGACGCTGCTAAAATAGACTCTTCTTGATTTTTTTTGTTATTTATTTCTGCGAATTTTCTTGGCGATTTTCCTCCTAAAGAACCGTGTGGATGTTTTTCATTATAATCCCTGTTCCAATCTTCGGTCCACCCATTGTTTGAGAAGATAGAAAAGGAGTATGCACAGTTCAACCAGCCGTTCAAAACCTTCATGGGTCCGTTCTCTTACCAGGCCGACTCCTGGCCGTGTCCGCAGGATTTTTATGCCAAGGTGGAATCCACCGGCAAGGGGATGTGGATCAAGGAGATCAAGAACATGTGTTTTTCCGACCGGCTGAGCTGTCATAGGTTCAGTGCCAACTTCTTCCGACTCATGCTCAGTTGCCTGGCATACGAGCTGCTCCGGATGATCCGAGAGCAAATTCAGGTCCTGAACCATCCCGTGGCTCACCGGTGGAGTGTGCAATCGATCCGCCTCTATCTGCTGAAGGTGGCCGCTCAGGTTCGAATCAGAGTCAAAGCCATTCATTATTTCTTCTCCTCCGCCTTTGCCCAACAAGAACTTTTCTGGCAAATCATGCAACATTGTTGACCGATACCATATCGGCTGTACAATATCAGATCTCTGGAAACCCTTCGGGAGCAAGGCTTTATTGTCAATATCTTCAGCAAAACAGTTGATATCCATTGAAAATCAGTTTATCCTGAACCCTGGCCAGAAAAACAATACGAAATAGGTAGAAAAACTTGGTAACCTATCTACCAACTCCAAAAACATGGCAATCGGACTGACAGAAAATCGTTTTATGAATAATGCGGGTTAAGAGGGCCCTGCCGCTTCAACCCGCTGAGACCCAAGTACGCTATCGATGATATTGGCCCCTTTCTTCTGAAGGGCGAAAATGCCATTGTTGTGTTGGCACATAATTAGGCAGCTAATGTTGTTAAAATCAAAATTATTGCATTAATTTTACATAAACTTTCAAGGCTGTCCACTATAAATAGATTGAGTGACAGCTGGTTAGCACGTTGTTCATTGACATCCTTGTAGTCTATAACTGTAAGTAGCAAGGCAATCCATTGCATTGACATCCTTTTCGGTCGCCGGGTGGATATGAACAAAGACAGGGATCTGCGTGCCAGTTGCCCGAAAATCATGCAGAGCAGCCGGTCCCGGCAGGTAAAATGCTTAACCTGGGAATTTCAAACCGTCACGTAATTAACATGCTTGTAAGTTATAGATATACAATGATTTCCGTAAAGTTCTAAAATGTTGAGCGGACATCAGAGACAAACCATTACCAAAAATCAATAACATCATGAAAAGGAATTTACTTAAAAGCTCATTGATTGTCAGTCTGATTTTTATTGTACTAACCGGCTGCCATCAAAATCCCTCCTCCAGCCAGGGCAAAAGAATTGTTGCAGGATCAATAGATTCCGTTGCCTTCAGGAATAAGATGGTTGAGCTGATACAGAAGTCCCCCAAAGGGATTAAAACGTATGAGCTTCTGAAAGAAATTGGCGCTTCGTATATCAACGGGTTAACTCTTCCTTTGTCCAATGCGGACAAATATGAATCAAAACAAGAGATGGCGCTGGCTGTCGGCGCTTACGGTGCGGACATAAATTATTCAAGCATCAGCCAACGCCCGGATTTTGCTATCCAGGGCGGACAGGTAATCACCAATCTTGTAGGTAAGCTGGGTATTCAAAACAAAATGCCGATTACCCTGAAGAACCTTGATGGCCTGCGCAAATACGCAGATAATAAAGATTCTGTGGCGGCATATGCAAAGTATGCTACCACTTCCTATCATCAGGAACAGAGTGCCAACAGCCCTGAGATCTATCCATTGATATTTATTGGTGCCAATATCGAGACTTTTTATCTTCTGACACAGCTGACACTTTTTTCCAGTACGAATCCGGCCATGCTTGAGTGTATCTCAAAACAAGGAGATCTGGCAAAAACCGTTCTGAACCTGTTGGAGATCCTTTCAGCAGATGAAACGATCAAGCCCTATTATGAAAAGATGAAACCGATCGTTGCTTACTTCAACGACCATCCAAGCTTCTCAGTGAAAGAACTTAAGGAAATCGCGCCCTTGATTGATGCCATAAGATCCGACATGTTGCTGTAATTTTGCGTTTTAACATCCGTTATGGGACTTCAGGTTATTGGTACGGGTATTGCCAGGACCGGCACGGAATCATTGAAAACTGCTCTCGAGATACTCGGCTTTGGCAAGTGTTACCATATGTTTGAACTGATAAAGGATCCAGGCCGACTGGTATATTGGAGAGAACTCATGGCTCAGAATAAAACAGACTTTGCCAGGCTCTTTCAAGGATATCAGTCGGCCGTTGATTTTCCCTCCTCCATCTATTACCGGGAGTTTCTGCAGGAATATCCTGACGCCAAATTGATTCTTACCATACGGGATGCTGATGAATGGTACGACAGTGCATCAGAAACCATTTTTTATGAGATGTCACTGACGATGATGCGTATAGTGAAATTCCTGGGCATTTTTATTACATCGTTCAGGAATTATCGCAATTTGTTTGAATTCCATGTCGAAATTCATCATACAAGATTCTTTCAGGGGAAGATCCGCGACCGGGAAGCCTGCAAAAAGATTTACAACGAATGGAATGAAAAGGTTATTCAGAATTTGCCTGCCGACAAATTGCTGGTCTTTGAAGTAAAGGACGGCTGGGAACCCCTCTGTAAATTCTTACAGGTACCGGTTCCCGACGTACCTTTCCCAAAAAAGAACGGGCGGGAAAAGTTTTTTCATAACATCACACAAAGTGTTTCCCTTTCCATCAATATTAAAAAATTAGCGTTAAAAAAATGATTGCAACAGGGCCGGGGGCATGGCAGTGTGATGCGGGAAAGAGAAACATTCTACTTGATAAGGATTCGCTTTATGAATGAGGTTACCCTGAATGCCCTGATCAACCTTTTTGCCATCTTTTCGGTTCAGAGTCGATCAGGAAAATCCAGGGCAGAAATTGCCTTTTCAACGTATTTAAAACAGCACATGGGCATTGCTCCTGCAGGTGAATACATAAGGCTTTTCGACGAACTGATTGAATATTATGGAATTAATGGCGGGACAATTGCTCAGGAGACCCTGAACTCACAGGCAGTAAGAATAGCCACCAACCTGAAAGGAAGGCTCCTGTACAAGGAGCAAATCATGGTTTTTTTGCGTTTCCTGGAGCTTGCAAGGACGGGTGAGCCGCATAAGGCCGACGATTTGATCAATATCCTGGCAGGGGTTTTTTCAATTAGTCAGGCTGATACCCAAAAATACAAGCAATTGATTTTATACTCCTCGATTGAGGATCTTGACTCCCCGGATTTCCTCCTGGTAAACGCAAAGGAACAAATTGATAACAAAAGAATAAGGCATATTCAGCGCAGGAACTTCAACGGGGAACTCCTGTTCCTGTTTTTGCAACCTGCGGGACATTACATTTTCAATTTCAAGGGAAAAGAAAACATTTCACTTGAAGGCAATCCCATTTTACCCGATCGTTTTTATGCTTTCAAAGAAGGAAGCATTCTTAGGGGGCCACGAATCGAACCGGTTTATTATACAGACATTGCATCCGGATTGTTCGATCAAACCCGGTCTGCCCCCTTTCTTCTCAGCGGTGATGAGATAGAGTTTAAATTTAAAAACAGCAGCAACGGCATTTATGCTTTTTCATTTTGCGAACGATCGGGCCAGCTGATTGCCGTTATGGGTGGCAGCGGCGTCGGGAAATCGACACTGTTAAACATCCTCAACGGAAGCATCCCTCCAGATAAAGGTCATGTTTTTATCAATAAACTCGATATCCATGAGCAAAAGAAAGAAACTGAGGGTTTGATAGGATTTGTGCCGCAGGACGATCTGCTTTTCGAGGACCTCACGGTTTGGGAAAACCTGTATTACAATGCCCGCCTCTGCTTTGACGGGTATGATGAAGGAGAAATCAATGCGCGGGTGGACCTTATGCTTCAGGAATTTGAACTGATAGAGTTTAAAGATCTTAAAGTGGGCAGTCCGCTGAAGAAAACCATCAGCGGTGGCCAGCGCAAAAGGTTGAACCTGGCCCTTGAGCTGATCCGTGAACCCTCGATCCTGTATATCGATGAACCCACTTCAGGCCTTTCGTCGATGGATTCGGAGAAAGTCATTCTTTTGCTGAAGGAGCAGGCACGCAAGGGGAAGATCATCCTGGTTAATATTCACCAACCCTCCTCGGCGATATTCAAGCTTTTCGACAAGCTATGGATACTGGACAAGGGCGGCAGGCCCATCTATACCGGCAACCCGCTCGATGCCATCATTTATTTCAAGACCGCCATCGGCCATGCCAAGGCCGATGAATGTGAATGCCTGCAATGCGGCAATGTGAACCCTGAGCAGGTGCTCGAAATTGTTGAAACTAAAAAGATTGATGAGTCGGGAAACCTCATGGCCGTTCGGCAGTTTTCGCCTGATGACTGGTACAGGCTGTACAAGGAACAAATTGAACGAAAGGCTTCGTATAATGCATTTCACAACATCCGGAATCCCACATCCGAATTTCGAAAACCTAACCGCCTGAAACAATTCCGGATTTTTCTGCAGCGGAATTTCCGGATCAAGGTAACCGATAGGCAATATCTCCTGATCAACCTGGTTGAAGCACCCATACTGGCGGTTATAGTAGCCTATTTCACCCGATTTGCGGAAAACAACAATTATATTCTTCTCGAGAACAAGAACCTCATCTCCTATCTGTTTATGTCCATAGTGGTTGTACTGTTCATGGGCATGAGCGTGAGTGCTGAAGAAATCATAAAGGACCGCAAGATCCTGCAGCGGGAGTCGTTCCTGAACCTGAGCCGGTTCAGCTACCTGAACTCAAAGATCATTTTCCTGGTTTTGCTGTCCGCATTTCAAACACTTACATTCGTGCTGGTGGGAAACCTGATGCTGGGCATTCACGGAATGAACCTGGCCTTCTGGATGGTTCTTTTTTCGGTAGCCGTTTTTTCCAATATGCTGGGACTTAACATCTCCTCTGCTTTCGACTCGGTGGTAACAATCTATATTCTGATTCCCCTGTTACTCATTCCGCAGATCCTGCTTTGCGGCGTCATCGTCAAATTTGATGATCTGCAGGATAAAACATCGGATAAAGATGCGGTGCCTATAGTGGGCGAGCTCATGGTATCCCGATGGGCCTTTGAAGCCCTGGCAGTTGAACAGTTTACCCACAACCCGTACATGAGAAATTTCTTTGAGATTGAAAAGAACATGGCCCGGTCAAGGTACCTGTCCGATTTACTGCTGCCAGAATTAACCGGACGGATTGACCAGGTAACCGGGTTCATCAACACACAAAAACCTGAAGATGAAATTATTCAAAGATTGGGTATTGTTAAAAATGAATTCAAGAAGCTGAACCGCTACCTGGCTCCTTTTTCAGCAGCGGATGATCTCATCCCGGCCCGGTTCACTCAGGCCATCGCCGATTCTGCCAAGAAATATCTGAAACAGCTAAAAGATTACCAGATCGGTCAAAATGATCAGCTTCGTAATGCAAAAGACCAACTGGTTCGTGAAATCAACGCAGAAAAAGGGAAAGGCTATTTGTTTTCGCTGAAGCAACATCACCACAACAGGGCATTGGAGGAACTGGTTTTAAATACCTCCGCAAAAGAGCTGTTCCGTGAAACCAGGAACGGAATCATGCAGAAAGTTGCGCCCATATATAAAAAGCCCGATTTTGACTATGGACGTTCCCATTTCCTGAGTTCAGAAAAACGACTGGCCGGAATTGCAATCAGCACCCTGCATTTCAATCTGGCCATGATCTGGCTAATGTGTTTATTACTGTACCTGGCATTGTATTTCGACTGGATCAGAAAGATCATCATCCGAGTTGGTCATATTAAAAAATGAAAGTCTGCGGGTTAGGGGATTGATTATACTGATCCTAACATTGATAGAACTGTTATGGAAATCCCACCCCCGCCTTCCACACCTCAATGCCTGCTATGGCTTTTCCTCAATATAAAGTTATTACTTTTATATTTGTCCGGGGTTACTTAGGATTACTTTCCATTCATTGGGAATTCGTGCTCAGAATCGTGCTCGGTATTGGTTGTTTACCCAATTGGGACTGAAATATCGAATTAGGTGTAAAATAACACCTATCCCAGCGTCACCCTTTGACGTTCCCAGTTCTTTTCTTTGATAAAAAATGAAAGGAATGAAACCTGTATTTTCAAGCGATCCGGTTAATCCGGATAACAACTTTGACAGATTTGTTGAAGGTGACTGCAACCGGTTAGCCTGTTCATTTGGACACACTGTTGCCAATAACCCAGGTGGTTCTTTATTTAATCCATTGGTTATCTGCGGAGAATACGGTTCTGGGAAAAGCTTTCTGGCGCAGGCCATTTACAACAAAATCAGAAGTAAAAACCCCAAGAGCAAGGTATGGTATTTGCAAAGCACTACGTTTTGTAGGGTATTTTGCGAAGCTGTCAGAACGAACAGTACAATGGGTTTTACAAAAGCCTTCTGTAATCAGGATACGTTAATCCTTGACAATGTTTGTACCCTGATTGGCAAAAGCAAAACCCAAGAATTGTTGGCTGGGTTTATCATTGACCAATATCTGGTTTCACAAAAGCAAGTTGTTCTAACTTCATCCATTTTCCCAAAAGAGTATGGGAAATTTGAACCGAGGTTTGCTTCTATGCTTCAGCGTGGGGTAACTGGTTTTTTAACCAAGCCCTCGTACGAAACCCGGCTTCTTATCATAGAGAATCTTCTCAAATCCCTGGGCATACCACTTGCCGGAAACGTAATGGAGCGCCTGGCTCTGAAGATCGACAAGACTATCCAGGAATTGGAAGGCATAACCGTGGCGGTCATTGCGAGTGCATCCCTATCAAAAAGCACAATCGATATCAACTTTGTCGAAAGTACATTAAGTAAAATTCTCAGGGAGAGTTAACATCATGATTAAATCTGATGAATTACTGAACAAACTGCAACAGCAGATCAAGGAAAGTGGCCGCGATCCAGACCGATCCAGTGTTTTGTCATTTGACGTGGACAATGCAACTTGCCCAATAATGTCTAAGCCACTTTATATTTCCTACTTCAAAGTATTACCTAACTGGCTGGGAATATGGAGGATTAACGTCCGGAGCGCCAGTGAATGGTTCGTTGGCAAATATGGACAGGACGCGTGGAATTACCATTTCACCCAAGTCCGCAACCTTGGCGGTTTTATGGAGTTCAGGGATGAGTAT
>JAPLDV010000219.1 GCA_026391235.1 Bacteroidia bacterium
GAATTACCTCGAATTACTGATCCCGGTTTTTGAAGATATTTCTATCGATTATTTTCAGAGTAACTGGGAAGGGGAATTGATCGACAAACTGCATGCATCAACCGGCGTATATGACGGTATCGTTCTGAATGCGGGAGGATACACGCATACATCAGTAGCAGTGGCAGATGCAGTTGCAGGAATTCACCTCCCGGTAGTTGAGGTGCATATATCAAACCTTCTTAAAAGAGAAGATTTCCGCCACCAGTCTCTTATTGGACCTAATTGTATCGGTACCATTATGGGATTCGGGCTCGATTCTTATCGTCTGGGAATCGAAAGCCTCAGAGTTTTTCTGAAAGTACCTAAATCTCAGTAATTCAAAAGTATGCATAAGAAGCACAATAAAGTAGTGGCCACCATTTCCGACCAGCGTTGTTCACAGGATCATATCCGTGAACTTTTTGAGGCCGGAATGAATGTAGTCCGGTTAAATACTGCGCACCAAAATCCGGAAGGTTCAAGGAAAGTAGTCGACTCAGTCAGAAAAGTTTCGGACGAGATAGCTATTCTGATCGATACAAAAGGACCTGAAATAAGGACAACCGTAGCCCGCGATCCTGTTGAAGTTAATATCGGCGAAATGATTGAAATCATTGGAGATCCCGATATGGCCTGCATTCCCGGCAGATTATCGGTCACCTATCCCGGATTTGTCAATGATCTTTCAATTGGCAACCGGATATTGATTGACGATGGGGATATCGAATTAGTTGTGGAAGGCAAGAGTGATAAATGCTTGAATTGCAAAGTATTAAATTCGGGATTTATTAAATCCAGAAAAAGTATAAATGTTCCGGCGGTATCCATCAATCTTCCGCCTCTTAATGAAAAGGATAAGGAATACATCCAATTTGCTATCGAGAATGATGTCGATTTTATCGCCCATTCCTTTGTCAGGCGCAAGGAAGATGTTATGGCCATTCAATCGATTTTGAAAGAACACCAGTCGAAGATCAAGATCATTGCAAAAATTGAAAATCAGGAGGGTGTTGAAAATATCGAAGAGATATTGAATCATGTATACGGAATAATGGTTGCGAGGGGAGATCTTGGAATTGAGATTGCCGGAGAGAAAATACCCGGAATACAGCGGATGCTGATTAACGCCTGCATCCGGCGCAAGAAGCCGGTTATCATTGCAACGCAGATGCTTCATACCATGATTGAGCATCCCAGGCCGACAAGGGCAGAGATCTCGGATGTTGCCAACGCCATTTATACCGGTACCGATGCACTGATGCTCAGCGGTGAAACTGCTTATGGCCAATATCCCGTTGAGGCGGTGAGCATGATGACCCGGATTGCTCTTGAAGTGGAAAATCAAAAGGAATCCGAAGGGGTATCCTCTATCAGTTCCATCGATAATGAAATAGCTGCTTTCCTGGCCAATGCGGCCTTTCATGCATCAAATGATCTGAATACCACTGCTGTAGTTATTGATACCTTAACCGGCCGCACTGGTCGGTATATGGCGGCTTTCCGCAACCGGAACCCGGTTTTTGCAGCCTGCTATTCCGTTCGTGTCATGCGTGAACTAGCCCTCTCTTATGGAATCTACCCATTTTACATGGATCATAAAGAGAGCACGGATACCTTTAAAAGATCAGTGGTTTCTTACCTGCTGGATCACGGTGAACTCGACAGTTCCGATCGTATCATCGTTGTTGGCGGTTCGTTCGGCCCGCGCAAAGGGGCCTCGTTCCTCGAAATCGGTAAGGTGACGGATTTGTTGATGTAGCATTTGCCTACTGCCTGCTGCTCACTGCCTACTGATGCAAAGACGCAAATATGCGTCTCTACGCGCTACCCTTTGCGAAACTCTGCCTACTGCCTACTGCCTACTGCCTACTGCCTACTGCCTACTGCCTACTGCCTACTCTTTTTTTCATTTCGCGTAATATCCTCTGCTCGTCGACATTCACCAGCAACCGATTACGCATGACCATCTTGCCATCGATAACCACCGATTCCACATCCTCGGAATGCATGGCATAAGCAATGCTGTTATAAGGATCATACAAAGGATACCAGTGGGGCTGGTCGGGATTGATAATTTGCAGGTCAGCTTTTTTGCCCCCTTCCAGGGAACCAAGATCCATGTCCATTCTGTATGCTTTGGCTCCGTTGATGGTAGCGATCCGTATCAGCTCCCGGGCCGAAAGAACCGTAGGATCGAGGTTGTTTATACTCTCCAGACGGGCCAGTTGCTGAAGTTCCCTAACCATGCTCTGATTATTGTTGCTGGCAGGCCCATCAGTTCCCAACGCAACAGTTATTCCCATCCCGATCAAACCGGCAACATTGCACCATCCGGACCCCAGTTTCATGTTACTGTTAGGCAAAGTTACCACAGCAGTTCCGGTTTCTTTGAGCATTTGCCTGTCGCCATGGGTAAGGTGAATCGAATGATGTGCAATGGTTCGTAAGGATAAGAAGCCAAGATCATAAAGATATTGTACCGGCGTTTTCCCGTAGCGTCGTGACATCGTTTCCACCTCAAGGATAGTTTCCGCCAAATGTATATTGGCTGTAATGCCCAGTTCTTCAGATAGTTCACCGGCCTGCCTGATAATATCCGGGGAACAGGTATACGGAGAATGCACAGCTATGGCAACATCAACCAGCGGGTGAGTCCTGAACTGTTCATGCAACTTTCGGATAAACGCCATAGACTCCTGTGGCGTAGCGCAATTGGGCGTTGGAAAATCAAAAACAGCCTCACCGGCAATGACCCGCATTCCCACCTCTTCACATGCTCTGGCAACCTCATCTTCAAAGAAATACATGTCTGAAAATATTCCGGTACCCGATTTGATCATCTCAATAACTGATAACATGGTCCCCCGATAAACCGTGCCGGGGTTAATTAAGGCCCGCTCGGCCGGCCAAATGAATTCATTCAGCCATCTGTCCAGGCTCAAATCATTACCCAGACCGCGGAAAATAGACATCGGTGCATGGTTATGGCCGTTGAAAAAAACAGGCAGGACAATTTTTCCCGAGGCATCGATCTTGTCTTGGATTTTGCAATTTTCCGGCTGATCGGAATCGTGACCGATCCAGTGAATACGGTTTCCGGAAATATATACGGAACCCGGCTTGTATTCGGTCATATCCTTATCAATCGTCAGGATATGGGCTCCAGTGATCGCAAGGTCAATAATCTGTGTATCAGCCATTATTTATCGATATAAAATCCTGGACAGAAGTAGCTTTCATCCATTTATTAACTTCCTTAAGGATACCTTCTTCATCCATGGTCAGTATTTTTCGTTTTTCCATAATCAGGCGGCCGGCAACCACGAGAGATTCGATATTCCGGTTCTCCATGCTGTAAACGATTTGAGCATATGGATCATGCAGTGGGATCATATTCGCCGTGGAAGGATCAATCAAAATAATATCCGCAGAGAATCCGGGTGCCAGGACTCCGGTAACTTCTTTAAGACCAAGTATGTCAGCATTAACAGAAGTGGCCATTTTCACTACCTGCCGCGCGGGTAGCACCGACGGGTCGAGGGAAGACATCTTGTGAAGCTTAGCAGCAGTTTGCATCTCAAAAAGCATGCTCAGCGAGTTATTCGATGAGGCACTGTCTGTTCCAAGTCCAACACGTATGCCCAATGCGATAAGTTCAGGAACAGGGCAGATCCCGCTCCCCAACATCATATTGCTGTGCGGATTATGGATGATCCCAACGTTTCGCATGAGCAGTATTTCCTTGTCATGATCAGTAAGATGCACGGCGTGTATAGCGATAAAATCTGAGTTCAAGGCTCCAAATGAATCGAGCCATTCAAAAGGGGTCAGACGGTAGCGTTCGCGGATCTGCTCAACTTCTGCAAGGGTTTCGGCAACATGACTGCAGACTTTTATGCCCCAGGCTCTTGTATGTTCGGCGGCTTCACGGTAAAGATCACCGGAACAGGTGAACGGCGCATGCAAAACAAGGTATGGCCGCACCAATGGATGATCTTTATACCGGTATACCAGATCAGCTGTTACATTGAAATTATCCTGCGGATCCGGAATACCCGGTGTGGGCGTACTGAACAAAGCTTCACCGATAAATCCGCGTAACCCGCTTTCATCGACTGCTTTAGCAGCATGATTGGCAAAGAAGTTCATATCGGCAAGCGTTCCTGTTCCGGATTTGATCATTTCGAGGAGGGAAAGACAGCTGCCGAGATATACATTATCGGGAGTGCAGAATTTTTTCTCCAAAGGCCAGATGACCCTGCGTAACCAATCGTGCAATTTCAGATCAGTACCTAATCCGCGGTAAAGCGACAGGCTAAGATGGGTATGTGCATTAATCAGCGCCGGCATAACCAGTTTTCCGGAGGCTTGTAGTGTTTCTGCTGCCTGATATCGCCCGCGGTAATCTTTCCTTGCACCAAGCCAACTGATTATTCCGCCCCGTATCAGGATTAAGGAGTCCGAAATTTCTGAAAATTCCGGATCCAGGGTCAGGCATCGGCCACCGACGATTGCCAAATCAAAACTCTCTGGTAGGTGATCCATCTATTTTCTGAAAAAATCAGGTTTCTTACTGAATATCTGTGTTTTATCCTGGAATAAATATCCGGCCTCGCATAGGATATCTTCATAATAAAGATTTCCGATCAAGCTGATATTTAAATGATTACCATTCTTATCACGTCCGCTCGGTAAAGCCAGGCAAGCATGGCCGGTAGCTTTCCCATACCCTCCCAACCCAACTACCACAACAACCACAACCATCACAACACTCTTAAAGTTCTTAACCCTCTTACCGCTCTTAACCCTCTTAACGTTCTTAACCCTCTTTACGCTCTTAACCTCCTCTACCAGCCTTCTTCTCAAATGAGTTTTTCAGCTAGCTTGCGGCAAAAGTATTAATTTTACAAGGTTTCAAATCGTTTATGAGGCTAAAATTCATGCTCACCGGGGTTATGGTTTGGATTGGGCTTTTGGCTCCCGGTCACCCCCTGCACCTTACTTTCACCAACCTGGAATTCAATACAAAGAATAACCGGTGGACGCTTACCCTAAAAGTGTTCTCCGACGATTTTGCAACCAATCTGAGGATGGCAACCGGCTTGGAGACTATCATCGAAAAGAAAACGAAAAGCAGTGAAGCAGAACAGTTGCTTAAAAAATGGCTCGAAACCCGTTTACAATTCTGGTTTGACTCCAAACCCATTGAATTTGATACCTGGCATTTTGACGGAATCAAAGTTAAAGAAGATGCATCCTGGATAACTTACACATTTACAGCGCCATCACCGGGATCCGAGATCAGGATCAGAAATGCACTGCTTTTTGATTTGTATTCCGATCAGAAAAATTTATTCATTTTAGCCATGGGGCAGTTCCAATCTGCACATGAATTTAAAAATAAGGATCAGGAAATTGTGATCAAACTGAACAAGTAGGAACGGAATTTGTAGTTTAACAGAATTATTTTTTTGATTTGAACGAGCGAATTAACATAGCTGGATTGTTGTTTTTATTCGTATTTCTTCCTGTTTCCCTTTATGCGACACATAATAGGGCAGGGGAGATTACTTGTAAGCAGATCAGTGATTTAACTTACAGGATAACGGTCATAACCTATACTTCCACCGGCCCGGAACCGGTTGCCGACCGGCCACAACTGGAGGTTCAGTTTGGCGATGGTACCAAGGCGGTTGTGAGAAGGATTGAAGAAGTTATCCTTCCGGATTATTACAAAAGGAACAAATATGTTTATGACCACACCTATCCCGGGCCGGGCACCTATCAGGTTCTGATGGAAGATCCCAACAGAAACAGGGGTGTAATAAACATACCAAATTCAGTTAATGTAGTTTTTTCCATAAAGACTATTCTGATCATAAATCCGTCCATCGGCCCAAACAGCACCCCGGTCCTGCTAAATCCTCCTATTGATAAGGCTGCTCTGGGCTAT
>JAPLDV010000368.1 GCA_026391235.1 Bacteroidia bacterium
AAGACCGGCAGGTTCGATAAAGTCCTGGCTGCTGACCACGTGAGTAAGTTCATGAAAGGATCTGATCCTTCGGATAACTACGCCCCGGTGATGGTAAGCCTGCGCGACCAGAACAACCTGGGAGAGATGATTGATTACGAGGATCTGGTTGTGGTGATAATCCTTACTGTTTTTGTGATGGCCATGTCGTTGGTGCTCTGGAATGCCGGACTGCTGGGCGGTTTGAGGAGATATGGCGAAGTTGGTGTTCGCATGGCGGTCGGAGAATCAAAAGGACATGTTTACCGGTCCTTGATAGGGGAATCCGTACTGATCGGTATCATTGGATCGGTGATTGGTTCGGCAATCGGATTGGCACTGTCGTTCTGGTTTCAGAAACATGGCATCAACGTCTATAACTTCATGAAAAATGCATCCATGATGATCCCGTCTGTATATCGCACTGTAGTTACGCCTCCGGCTTTCTACATCGGATTTGTTCCCGGTCTTTTTGCAACCGTCATCGGAACCTCTCTGGCCGGTATCGGAATATATAAACGCAAAACTGCTCAACTGTTTAAAGAACTCGAATGATGAAGAATATATTGATATCCCTGGCTTTTCTGCCAGGAGGACTTTTATCTGGGCAGAACCCATCGGCCAATAAAATTATCGAACAGATCGACCGCAACATGGCTTCAAAAAACCGTGTTCTCACGGCCACCATGATCGTCCATGCCACCCGCGGAGAGCGAACCATGGAGATGAAAGTGTGGTCGGAAGGTACCAAAAGATCCTTTACCGAATATCTGTCCCCTGCCCGCGAAAAGGGAACCAAAATGCTCAAACTCGACGATCAGTTGTGGATGTTTTCCCCATCTGCCGACCGGATCATCCAGATTTCCGGTCACATGCTGCGCCAATCGGTTATGGGATCGGATCTTTCGTATGAAGATATGATGGACGACCGCAAGCTGACCGATGTTTATAATGCGGTGGTGATCGGTCCCGACAATATCGATGGCAGGCCTTGCTGGGTTCTGGAATTAAGGGCCAAAACCGAAGATGTCGCTTATTTTATGCGCAAGATGTGGATCGACCAGGAACGGAATATTCCGCTAAAGGAGGAGTGGTATGCCAAAGCTGGTAAACTGCTTAAACAGACCACATTAAGCGATATAAAAAAAATTAGTGGCCGCTGGTTCCCGACAAAAATGATTTACAAGGATATGCTTAAAACCGGTGCCGGTACGGAGTTTATTGTCGATGATATTCAGTTTGATACAGCTATTCCGGAGTCGGTGTTCAGCAAGGCGGCGCTGCGGTAAAGCGTGATACGTGAAACGTGACACGTGATGCGAAAACGTGAAGCGTGACGCGTGACGCGTGACACGGAAAACCAATAGGTTCGTTCTTCCGCGTCACGCGTCACGCGTTTCGCTTCACGAATATTTTACTATCTTTTCCGCCAATCTAAAACCTGCATTATGAAAAAGATTCTGATTGTCCTCGGTGTTTTTCTTGGGCTTGTGGTCATTGGCGCATTGATTTTTATCAGTCAGTTCAAAACAAAAGCCCTGCCTGATTATAACAAAGACATTAAATTAGCCGGACTCACTGCCGACGTTACGGTGATCAGGGATTCATTTGCTATTCCACATATTTATGCTGAAAATGAGCATGATCTGTACCTGACGGTTGGTTATACCATGGCTCAGGACAGGCTCTGGCAGATGGATCTGCTCAGGCGGGTTACACAAGGCCGGCTGGCTGAGATTTTTGGCAAGGATCTGGTTGATGCGGATATGCTTTTCCGGTCGCTCCGGTTCACGGAAAAATCACGAAGGATTTTTGGACAAACGGATGAAAAGGCGCGTAATTGCATCGAATCGTTTGCCGAAGGAGTGAATCAATTTATCAGGCAGGCGGGTAAAAAACTGCCACCGGAATTTGGCATTCTCGGATATAAACCCGAACCCTGGCTGCCCGAACATTCGTTCAACCTGATCGGATACATGGCCTGGGACCTGTCGACCGGCTGGCCCTGTGAAGTTTTACTTGATAAAATGCGCCAGAAGCTGGGGTCCGATCTTTCGTAATATATGTTGCCGGATATGGATTCAGTCCACAAAACGCCCAGTTTTCCGGGATTCAAACTTGACAAGACAGCCGCTGAGGCATTGACAAATCTTGCGAAGACCACATCGATTACTGATGAACTTGGATTAGATGTATCTCGCGGCAGCAACAACTGGGCCGTGGCAGGCAAGAAAAGCGTAACCGGTAAGCCATTGCTGGCCAACGATATGCACCTGGGACTGAATATTCCCGGAATTTGGTACCAGATGAACCAGGTGATACCGGGCAAACTGAATTTAACGGGAGTGGTTCTGCCTGGACAACCGCTTATCATTGCCGGGCACAACGATTCCATCGCCTGGGGTTTTACCAACGTGATGACCGATGATGCCGATTTTTACCAGGAGACCATCAATCCGAAAAATCCGGATCAGTACCTTCTGAATGGAGTTTGGAAAGAATTACTGATTGTACAAGAAAAAATCCTGATCAAGGGCGGCGACAGCGTCAATAAAATCAACCGGTTTACCCATCGGGGGCCCATTATCTCGGAATTCAAAAAGGTTAATGATAAAGTATTGTCAATGAGGTGGCTGGGCAATGAGGACAGCAATGAGGTACTTGCTGTTTATCTATTAAACAGGGCATCGAACTGGACAGACTTCAGAAACGCCTTGCGAACATTTGTCTCAGTTAATCAGAATGTGGTTTACGCTGATGTCAACGGAAATATCGGACTTCAATCTTCTATCGGGATTCCAATCAGGGAGGGCGACCGTACCCTGGTGTACCCCGGAGATACAACACGTTATGATTGGAAAGGTCTGGTGCCATTTGACGAACTGCCGAACACCTATAATCCTGAATGCGGATATGTTGCATCGGCCAATTGTAAAACAGCGCCAAATGATTATCCGTATTATATCAGTGATTGGTACATATTGCCTTACCGGATTGACCGGATCAACGAGATGTTGAATGAGAAGGAAAAGCTGTCAGTGGATGATTTTATGAGAATGCAGGGCGATCAGAAATCGAAAATGGCAGAAAAATTTACGCGCTATTTCCTATCCCATCTTGTTGCAAAGAGCGGATTATCAGAAACCGAAAAGGAGGTGTACAATCTGATGAGGAAATGGGACTATACCCTGCTGAAGGAACGTCCGGAAGGACTTGTCTTTGAAAAATGGTATTACCTTACCGGCATCAACCTGGTTAAGGATCAGATGGATTCATTACTGTTGACGGAATTCATCGGGGAAAAGATCTTTTTCGAAAATTTCCTGGAAAATATGCTTGTTGCGCCAGATGATATCTGGGCAGATGATATCACGACAAAAGAGGTAACTGAGTCTTTTGGGGACATTATTGGCCTCTCATTTCAGCAAACGGTTAAGGAACTCGGATCTGAGTATGGGTCTAAACCGGTTGAATGGAAATGGGGTAATGCCCATACCATTACGCTGGCTCATCCCATGTCGGGCGTTAAAATTCTTGACAAGATTTTCAAGCTGAACCGCGGACCGTACTCAGTCGGAGGAAGTTTTCATACCGTTGGGCCTTATACAAGTCCTTTGAACAAGAATTCAGGAGTTAATAACGGCGCTTCGGAGCGGCATATTTTCGATGTTGCCGACTGGGATCGCTCGCTGACTGTAATCCCTACCGGGGAATCAGGAATTCCAGCCAGCAAGCACTACTGCGATCAGACGGAATTGTATATGACCAACAAATATCACACTGATTATGTAACCCTTGCGAAAGTTGTTGGGGCGGGATTGTACCGGATGAAATTTACAAGATAACCGTAGAGACGCCTACTGCCTACCAAAGACGCAAATATGCGTCTCTACGCGGTACCCCTTGCCTACTGCCTACTGCCCACTGCCTACTGCCTACTGAAAATCTACCGGTAATAATAAAACGCCCCTGCCGGTACCGGTTCAGATTTACCCGTTCCTGTCTTCCAGAGAAGTTCGAGGTTATTGCCGCCGCTGTTCTCGAAAAAGGAGATCCTTAAAGAGTGCAGGCCTTTGCCCAGGGCAAGGTCTGCACTTTTTGTTGTCGATCCGTGAAGGCCATCGTTATCGATGACCAGTTTTTCGCTGATA
>JAPLDV010000920.1 GCA_026391235.1 Bacteroidia bacterium
TATCATGGAAGGCCAGCCATGGGAATCACCTTTGAAACCCAGCGGCGGGATGGAACAGATCGTATGGTCGCCCGATGGAACCAGGATTATCTATACCTGCAGAAAAAAAGAGGGAAAGGAGTATGCTTTGTCGACCAATTCCGACCTCTACCAGTATGATCCGGCTACAGGCACCACCACCAATCTCACCGAAGGAATGATGGGGTATGATATCAACCCTGTTTTTTCGCCCGATAGCCGCTATCTGGCCTGGGAAAGTATGGAACGCGATGGATATGAAGCTGATAAAAACAGGTTATATATTCTTGACCTCCAAACGGGGGAGCGTAAGGATGCAACCGCCGGGTTTGATCAGAATGCACTGGCACTTGCCTGGACCGACGACAGCAAATCGATTTATTTTATCTCCGACTATCAGGCGACTGATGAAATTTATCGTTATAATCCCGCATCCAACGACATATCCAGGATTACTTCAGGTATTCACAATTATTCACTTGTTCTGCCAACCGGCAACCGCCTGGTAGCTGTTCGGAAATCAATGTCGAAACCCGATGAAATCTACCGGGTGGATCCTGCCTCCGGCGAAGCGGAAGAGATCTCCTTTGTAAACAAGCCCTTGCTCGATCAGCTGGCTCTGGGTCGCGTGGAATCACGATGGGTTAACACAACCGACCAGAAACAAATGAAGGTTTGGGTGATATATCCTCCGGGATTTGATCCGTCAAGAAAATATCCGGCCATTTTGTATTGCGGCGGCGGCCCTCAGAATACCGTGAGTCAGTTTTGGTCATACCGGTGGAATTTTCAGATGATGGCGGCTAAGGGATATATCGTTGTTGCCCCTAACCGGCGCGGGCTTCCGGGTTTCGGCAGTGAGTGGCTGGAGCAGATCTCCGGGGATTATGGCGGCCAAAATATGCTCGACTATCTTTCAGCGATTGACACGGTTGCTGCAGAGCCGTACGTCGACAAAAACAGGCTGGGAGCAGTGGGAGCTTCCTATGGAGGCTTTAGTGTTTATTGGCTGGCAGGCCACCATCACGGGAGATTTAAAGCCTTTATCGCGCATGACGGCATGTTTAACCTGGAGGCAAACTACCTGGAAACCGAAGAGATGTGGTTTATGAACCGGGATATGGGCGGTCCATACTGGGACAGCACAAATATGGTTGCTCAACGAAGCTATGCCAGTTCACCTCACCGGTTTGTTGATAAGTGGAATACTCCGATCCTTGTCATACACGGAGAAAAGGACTACCGGATTTCATATACCGAGGGAATGCAGGCCTTTAATGCCGCCCGGCTGAAAAATATTCCGGCCCGGCTGCTCCTGTTTCCCGAGGAGAACCATTGGGTACTTTCGGCCCAGAATGGTATTCTCTGGCAACGGGAATTTTTCGGCTGGCTGGATAAGTACCTGAAATGATTTGAATTGGAACCTTGGTTAGTTAATCCTCCCCGATGCCCCTCAGGAAATCAACCAGCGGTTTTGGAAACGGATATTGGTCGATTTCCCCGATCGGAACCATCAGGAGTTTTGTGACGGAATGGCTATTAGAGAAGCCGGCATTAGTTGAATAAAACCGGATATCAAGCTCAGCATGAGTAAGGATATGTTTCACCCGGCGAATTTCTTTAAGGCCATCTACTTTTAAACCATATACTTCCATACATTCTGCTGCAATATCCGATGGTTCCAACTCGCCCTCGATCATCGGCAGTTCATACAGCCCTTTCCATATTCCATTGCCAACACGTTTATTTATAACAATTTGATTATCAGGATTTATCAGCAAATAATTGATAACCTTTCCGGATTTTTCCCGGGCAGGCGACTTAACCGGAAATTCCATCCGGATATTCTTTTCATTGGCCTGGCACATGCCGCTTAACGGGCAAATCAGGCACAATGGGGATCGCGGCTTACAAACCATAGCGCCGAGGTCCATGATAGCTTCATTGAAGTCACCCGGCCGGTCGCGGCTGATCATCTGCTGAGCAAGCTTTTTGAAATGGGTTTTCCCGGCATGGGAATCAATCGGGATGCTATCTGCACAAAACCGGCTCAACACCCGGTAAACATTCCCATCCACGGCTGCATGAGTTTGGCCGAAACAGATCGATGCAATGCAGGAAGCGGTATAATCGCCAATGCCCTTGAGTTTCTTTATGGAGTCGAAATCGTCAGGGAATTTACCACCATGGTTTTCCTGAATAAAGCGGGCCGTGAAAAGCATATTGCGAGCCCGGGAATAGTACCCAAGCCCTTGCCACAAGCGGAGAACCTCATCATCTTCAGCAGCGGCCAATGAAGCCAGGGTTGGAAAACGATTTACAAAACGGAGGAAATAGCCGGTACCCTGTTCGATTCGCGTTTGCTGAAAGATAATCTCGGAAACCCAGATGATATAAGGATCCCGGCTGCCCCTCCAGGGCAAGGAACGGGCATTCTGGTCATACCAGTTTAATAATGCAGATGCAATCTTCAATTAATTTTCCGGCTTATTAAGTATAATACAATGCGTTACGAGCACCTCTGTCATGTTCATCCCCCGGCAGATACCCTTTACTGTCACCCTGTCGCCTGTTTTCAGAACCGGTTTCCGATCGTAAATAGATTTCCGGAATATACTCCTGACCACACACATATCCTTACCCATCACGATATAACCAGCCCCTGCTGCTGAAACCTCACCTTCCAGAATGATCACCTTGTTGGCTAACCGGAGCCAGGCGCCGGTTGGGTCGCCAGTAAACTCCTGGAACAATTCGACGGCGGTGAAATTTCCCTCCGGAAGCTCCTTCAACAGATTACCAAAGGGAGGAAAGACCAGCCGGATGGATACCCCAATGAGGATAAGGAATAGAGCAACACCCGATATCAGGTAGCAGCGACTGGATATTTTCATTTCCCACCCGGCTTTTTGTACGGCTCGTATTTCATATTAATATCAATCGGAATCTCTTTCGCAACCTTGTCTTCCACGATATTCGGCACTTTGATGTTATAGGTATCCAGCAGGATAGTAAATTTTGAAACAGCCCTGATCTCATTGCCCGACCTGACCAGGATGCCCTTTTCCCTAACTTTGGATGTTATTCCATGGATGGTCAGTTCTCCCTCCACAATTACCTTATAATCAGCATCAGGGATCAGTTTAGATGGATCGAAATCCAGAATTTTCCCTTTAAACGTTGCCTTCGGGAATTTTTCAGATTCCACATAATTTTCATTAAAATGCTCCTCTGCCAGCGGCAAAGTAAATTGGAACGACTTCATCAGGAGGGTAAAAGCCATTTCTCCGCTCCGTGTATTCAGAAAAGATCCTGTTTGATAATTATTTGCATCTATATCGATAATATCGGTATGGGAAATGAAATAGATATGCCCGGTTCGGGTAAACCAAAGAGTATCCTGAGACATAACAGGAGCGACCAGGGTCAATAGAAGCAGAATAAGTATGGATTTTTTCATGATTTCTTTCTGATTACAGTAAAAACACGGGAAATATTGAAACCGATGTGGACCTCCTTTTTGCGCCATGAGCTGGTGGTTTCGCCAATAAATCCATTTTCAAGGATACTGAATGAATTGGTTACAAAAATCTGAAACACATGGCTGCCGGTTTCGATATCGAGCCCGATGCTTAGCGGGTTATATCTTGTGGGACCGCTTAGGATACTCCTGTCCTTCACCAGGAAGTATTCGACCGACAGGGCAGTCCGGCGGGTAAATTTCACCCGTCCGCCCAGGCCTAATGCAAAGATCCGGTTGGGATCCTCCGGTGTGGCAACCATGTTCCGGTGTACAAAGGTCGGACTTACCTGCAGGCTCAGCCAGGGGGCAAACTTACGGGCCACCAGGAGCTGGGTCACAAATGATCTGCGGTGAATGGCATCCACAACCCAGTTTGGATCAGGATAATCCATTGTGGTAGTCATGGCAGCCAGATAAATAGATGCGCTCACAGGCATCGCCCACTTTCCTTTTGATTGCCGGATCGGACTTAGCTTGATAAATCCATTAAAATATTCATTAACTGTTGCCCTACCCAAACCAGTCTCAAGCCAATCAGTTATCCCATACTCCAGGCTGACATACGAACTGGATTCATCTAATTTCGATGGAATGGCAATTGACTACCCGGGTTGATTTAAAAGTAGCATCAACCAGAACCCTTACCGGCTTGATTTCCTGATCGAGCATATCCAAAAGATCGTTCTGTGCCCCTACCGGCAGAGCCATCATAACAATCACTATCACTATTAACCACCTCATTTACACCATGTTATATTGTCTATTTAAATATTCTTACAGACGCATTTATGCGTCTCTACACGTTATTAACGTTCCATTTTGCCTTCCCAAAAAAGGCTTAGAATTTCCTCTTCGGTCAGGAACTTATTGAAAATGCGTATTTCATCCAAATATCCCCTGTACAGCAATGTATCCATGATATCAGCATTGTAAGGCCTGGCCAGATAGAGGATGTCGGTCAGGGGATGCATCCGCCAGGGCCGCGATACGGTATCAGGAAGATATCCATCGATATATAGTCTTGGCGGGTTAATTGTATTGCCGATCTCCAGATACATGTGGTGCCAAAAGAAATAATCGAGCTGATTGGTCCAGTACCATTTTGAAGTATCCTGTTGCATAAACATTCTGAACCTGGGCATGGTAGCTGAGGTGATGGCATCAAGTCCGGCTGAGAACTGCCCGACACCATAATCAAACAGATATGATTTGTTGTAATTAGGCATTGGCAGAAACCAAAGCGAGATAGCCAATGAATCATATCTTCCGATGAATCCCGACAGGTAATCCTGAATACCGTCCATCACCAGGGCAGCGCTGTCGGTGCGGTTATGATCCCGGCCGCGCTCGATATCCCCCCAAAACCGAAGCGGGTCGACATTCCGGAGCTGGTCGCCCAGCGTGGAGTCGAAACTGAACCAGGCTACCTGGCCTTGTATGGCAGAATCGGGAATTACAATGTGAGGGAACATAACCTTCTCATTATCATTGACACAGGCTGAACTGATCATGACCAGCCATAATAACATTGGCAGAAATATCTTCATGAGATAAACAGGTATTTTCTAATGATAATCAACAACTGTCTGGGATCAAAAGGCTTAATCAAACATTCCCTGGCTCCGGCAAATAACATTCTTTCCTTTACCCCTTCGTAGGAATAGGCAGTGTAAGCAATGATTGGAATTCTCGGCCTTAAAGCATGAATTTCACGGGTTGCCGTAAAGCCATCTTTCACCGGCATCTGTATATCTGTTATAATCAAATCGATATCCAACCCTGATTTGCAAATATCCACCGCCTCCTGTCCGTTGAGTGCCCAAAGGATTTGCACCTTAGTCTTTTTCAGTGCTTCCGAAAGGAACATATAGTTGAGATCGATGTCCTCAGCTATCAGAAATATCAATGATTCCCACTCATAGCGAAGTATCCTTTGATTATAGGCATTCCGTTCGGCAGGTGTTTCCATCTTAACTTCCATCAATTCATATTCTTAAAAAAGTCATCCCATCCCCATTCTGAATATTGTATAGAGCACAAAATCCCGCATTGACTTCTATCACATATTTTGCAGGAAAATCAGAGGGGATCGACATTTCATTCAGGGTAGCAACATTTTCATGGATCCTGACGATCTTCTTTTGTGCGTCCAAGTATAGAATATCCAGCGGCAGATAGGTGTTTTTCATCCAGAATGAGCGAAGATCCTCATCTTCGAAAATGAACAGCATCCCCCGGTTCAGCTCCATTTGCCGGCGGTACATCAATCCGCGTTCACGTTTTGCATCATCATCGGCAATCTCAATATCGATTTTAACAATTGCAGAGCTATCGGTCTTTAAGAAAGTCAATTCACCCTGTTTGTTAAATTCCGGTTCAGAAGAGGTGGAAGCAGGAGTATTTTTCCTGTTTTGAATCATTCTGTTTGTGCTCCTGTTCGGGTTTAAAACTACAACCATCACGAGTATAACCAACAATAATACAGCTATATACATTACCGGTTTCCCTTTGGATTTACGATAATTGCTGTAGATACCTGTTTTACGCCGGCCTTTTTCGCGAATATT
>JAPLDV010000465.1 GCA_026391235.1 Bacteroidia bacterium
GGGGGGCATCTGGGCTGTTGACTGGCACAGTCTCGATGGTACCTCCTGGCTCTATTTCACAGCCGCCGGCAAATCACCTTTCGACCTGGCAGAAGGTATTCCGGCAATCGTGCAATCATTTCCCGATCGGGAGAATGAAAGGCATTTTATTGTATCAGTCATCCATCCCGGTGAAGTGCTCATCAAGCCGCTGAACCCCTTTCATAATGTTTTGATTATTAGGATATCGCAATTGGATGGCCGGATTATTTCAGAAAGAAAAGTGCCTGCAAATTCCGGGGAAATAACTCTTTTACTTTCTCCCGGCCATCCGGGCTATAAAGTAGTTATAGTTCAGATAATTAGCCCTGACATTGTAGAATGTTATCCTGTATTTCTGTATAACTGATAAATTATGTTAAATATTTAGTTTACAGTTTTTGAATGTTCAAACTAGCCGGAAAAGATTTATTTTGCCTGAAAGATTTATAAACTAAACCATGAAATTCAGATATTCAGTTTTCGTATCCGTTGTTCTCCTGGCGGTTGTTTTATCCGGTTTTCAGAAAAACGACCCGGTGCGTTTCTTCAAAGGAAATCTGCATACACACTCTTACTGGAGCGACGGAAATACCTTTCCCGAGGAGGTGGCACGATGGTACCGGGATCACGGGTACCAGTTCCTGGCAGTTACCGATCACAATATCCTTCAGGAGGGCAGGAAAACCAAGGTTATTGATAATGACACGGTTGTGCTCAGAGAGCTGGCGGGTTACCGGCACGAATTCGAAAAACCGGGAGAGTTCCTGTTGCTGTCGGCCGAGGAGATCTCCGACCAATCCGAAAAGAAACCGGTTCACCTGAACGGCTTTAATCTGAGCCAGGTGGTGAAACCCACCGGAGGCGCTACGGTTGCGGAATGCGTTTCCGCTAATGTCAGGGCTATCCGTCAGGCCCTCGAACCGTCCGGAAACCCGGAATGGATCGTTGTTAATCATCCTAATTTTGGCTGGGGCCTTACGGCTGATGCCCTGGCCCGTTGCGGCGCACGGTTTTTTGAGGTGTTTAACGGCCATCCCTCCGTCAGGAACTACGGGGACTCCGTCCATATCGGAACAGAAACTATGTGGGATGAGGCCAATAAGTGGAGGATTGATAATGGTGAGAAACTGGTGCTCGGTATTGCCACCGATGATGCCCACCAGTATGACCGGTATGAAGTTGGCAAGGCCAATCCAGGCAGGGGCTGGACGATGGTCAGGGCTAAGGAACTGACCCCCGGTTCTTTATACAAATCCATGTTTGACGGTGATTTCTATGCTTCAACAGGAGTGGAACTGGTGGATTTCCGGAGTGATAAAAAAGGGATTCATATCCGGATCAGGGGGGAGAAGGGAATTCACTATACCACCGAGTTTATCGGGTGGCTGGCTGGCAAGGATCACCCTGAGATTTTGAAAACCGCTGAAGGAACAAAGGCAGTGTATCGTGCCACCGGTAAAGAACTATTTGTCAGGGCCCGGATTGTATCCGGCAAACCCAAGGCAAATCCCTTTGCGAAAGGGGATTGCGAGATGGCATGGGTGCAGCCGGTGATGTTCGATTGACGTAGTGCGTGATGCCGTAGAGACGCATATATGCGTCTCTACAATGTTATCCCATTAAATTCATCCGCCTGACCAAATCTTTTGTAGAATGAAAAACATATTTTACCTGATTGGATTCCAGGGTAACATTGGCATTTTCAACAATCAACCATAAATCATATTGATTACTTTCATTACAAAGATAATTCGCAAATAAAAGGGCTTTTTCCACACCGTCGCCACGCCCGAAATTCCAAACTTCATCGGGTTGTGCCAGTCGTTGCGTGTCGTAAATCGACTCATTTGGCATACCTGATATCAACTGATAAACAGCATCTGCCTTTCTGCCCTTCAAACCTTCCAGCGATACGGGATTTCTCTCCAATGCTGCTTTCACAAAAGGTTTCCAGTCTATTTTATCCATTTGTCTATAGGCATATAACGACAACAATGCCACCTCATGATAGCTGGCTTTCGCTGATATTAACTGTAAAATATCCTGACGGGTTTGATTAATGTTTATGTTTAATACTTCGTTTTGTACAAATTTCTTATTTGTTGCAGGAAGTTGTGGTTGAACATTTAAAAATTTAGCAAGATCGTTGAAAAGCAATTTAATATTTCCCTCATTATTACATTTGGTTGCCTTTGCAAGATCAACGAAATAGTTCATTATGGTATCCACGTCAGCACCTCTGATTTTTTCGAGATAATCTTCAACTTCCTGAATAATGATGCGGTTCTCAAGCGGGGCGAGGCTGAATTCCTCATCCTCAATTTCATTGATTAAAACATTTCGGGTAGTTTCCGAAAAACTATGTTTGGTGGAATGTTCATATTCAAATATAGTTTCAAGGGCAATATAATAATAATGACCATTGATAAAGTGGCGGTACTGGAAACACTTTTTAAAATTCATGTGATAACGCAGGAAATTAATAAATGCAACCGGAGAGAGCTCTGTTGTCAGGAATTTTTTAAGTTTTTCTGAAAAATGCTGGTATGCGGCAACATTTATGGTTGCCTTTTCATTCATATAGTGAATGTAACCGGACAAGTGTGAAACGATCGTAACTTTTTCATTTTCAATTGCCCTGCGCGCCCTTGTGGACAAGGCAGTGCCATTGAACCACATTTTTTTAGTAACAATTCTTCGGTTATTGGTAAGCACGCCCTCATTGATATCGATAAAATCCTGAGAGTGCAAGGGCGTACCCATCAGAAAAATTTTCTCGAGCGGAATACGGCCCACAATAAAAAGCGCGGCGGCATACAATACCGAAAATGAAACACACTCCCCCGCACCGCTGCTAAAGGATTCCTTAAAACGAAATGCCGTCATGGCTTCAACAGTTTCGGTCTTCCAATAAGGAATTTTATCGCTGGTATATTTATCTAATCCGAAATGTCGCCTGATATCCTTTTCAAAATAGTATTTATCTCCTTGGTACCCGAATAAAGCATTCGACTGCCTGAGATGGTCCATATCCATGAAGTCCTTAAACCGGTTGATTTCGATGTCCTTTGTAGACAGGCCCCAGGTATCCAGATCAAGGTTAAATACATAATGATCCATAATGTATTGCTTAATCCGGTTTAATTTATAATTAAATGATTTTTTATGAATATTCTCAAACCATGGGTCATCGCGCCATGTCCAGATAATGGGGCTCATGATATTGGCGATAAGCAGCGGGTAAAGCAATTCGGGGAAAACGAATATCTCCATGTCGGATAAAGAAAAGGCCGATGAGTATTTTTCCAGTGTTGCTTTGTCAGAAAAGTCGGGTATTACAGGCATTGCAAAATTCATATTTAATAATCGTATGACAAAATTAAAGAAGATACGCAATTTGAATACCGACGGTACCATTGGCTGGAATTGCTCCTGCATACCCAGGAACAACCTTTTGAGTTGACGGGTTCACGGATTCACCAACCGTGACCTAATACGGTCACTTAAAGTTGTCAACTCTTCAGGAGTTGACAACTTTATGACAACAGAACTTCTATTTTTTAATATAGGAAAGATGGAGCATGTTAGTTGGCATGGCATTATATTTCGCATCCCCGCCATCAAAACCATAACCACAGAGGAATAATGATACCCTCATTTTGTTTGGGGTAAGCTCGTCGATAATAAACTTGGTTATGGTTGGGAAATCAAAAATACCAAAATAGGCTCCGGTTGAAAATGTAATCCAGTTTTGTCCCGTAAAAGTTACAATGGCATGAGCCGGGGGAACATTTGAATCATCAGGATTACCGATAGCATCTATGGTAAAATCACTTGTGCCATGGGTCCAGGTTGCAGAAGCGGGTGCGGTCCAGGTAGCGGCACACAACCCGACAGCCCATGCAGGTTCTCCTACAACAATACCGTTGAAGGAGCTATATACGGCAGCAGCCAGTACGTTACCGTTCTTGGGATTAACTTTGTAGGTGCCATCATAGTAGAAAGTGAACTCGTTATCATATTCATCACCAAGCCCAAACATATCCAGAGCATTGTCAATACTGGGAAACGAAATAGTATAAGGGGTATTTGAAACAGGTCCGCCACCATCACCAACAGTGTAAGCCCTGTCAAGCACCCAGGTTTTCCCGGTTGTTGCTTTGATGCCGCCAGTAAGAAGGTCTTTTATGGATGTAGCTGCAATACTGATTACTTTTGTTACAGATTTTTCACCACCTTCGCCTTTAACGGTAAGTTTAACTGTATAATCACCAAAGCTTTCATAGGTATGCACCGGATTTTTATCAGTACTCAGTGCACTGCCATCGCCGAAATCCCATGAATAAGTATCGGCATCAGTAACTTGCGGATTAAAAGTTACTGTATAACCAGCAACAGTTGAAAAAATCTCGGCAGTAGGGCCTGATGTTTTTTTACAGGAGGTCAACACGGCCGCTGCAAGCACAATTCCGGTAAGGAATAAATACATTTTCTTTTTCATAATGATTAATTTGATTAATGATTTAATTAATTAATTGTTTAATTGTTTATTTTTCCCTAACATCCCACCAAACAGGGGTATCAATTTTATCGGGCCCTTGCTGGCTGACAGCTTCAGTAACATTAGCCAGGTTGTTCAGGTATTCGTTCGAAGGATACCTGAACCTCTTGGGAAGAATTCCATTGGTTGCACCCAATGAATAAATATCTGCATTGGTTCTCTGGGGGATTTCAGGATAGCCCGTCCGCCTGATATTGGTCCAGGCTTCAGTGAAATTAGGGATAAAGGCAATCCACATCTGGGTGCCAATCTGCCTGAACTGATCCTCCTGAGAGCCATTCAGGGTTGCTTCAGGTTCGTTGTCAAGAAAGTTCTGGATCGAATTCAGGTCAACATTCCATCGCAGCATATTGCACCTGATTCCCTGCTTGTAGAATTGGCCGGCATCGCCGGGACCGAGTTTGAACAAGGCCGCTTCGGCCCTCAGAAACCAAACTTCGGAAGCACACATCAGGTACTGCGAAAGCGATTTTGAATACAGGACAGGCATAGGGTTGGAAAAATCATTCCAGTTTATCAGGCTGGAAGCCTGGTCATTCAGGCCATTGAGCACTCCCTTGCGCTCACCTTTGCTGTTAGGTTCAACCAATATTTGCAGCCGGGGATCGTTGGTTTTAATGAGCCAGCCGGTGAATTTATCACTCATCTTAAAGTTCTGATACTTGCGTAGATCGAACCATGGATTGTACAGCTCACTGTTCTCACTGTCCTGATGTGTCAGTTCAAAATTCTGGTCATTGGATTCGATGAAAGGCTCAGCCATGCATTCGGTAATTACTGTTGCACTGTTGCCCGGGTCAATAAAACGGGTTCTCATTGCCAGACGCAGGCGCAATGAGTTGGCAAACCTGGCCCATTTCGTCAAATCATTATTGTATACAGGATCAGCGCCTGCGTAACCATCTTTTGGATCAGCTGTTTTCAGTATATCAATTGCCAGCTTTAACCTGCTGAGCATATCGGGATATATAAGCTGCTGTTTATCGTATTTGGGGTATAAAATTCCTTTGGTTCCCTGAGCTCCTTCAAAATACGGAATGTCGCCCCAGCAATCAGTTACCAGGGCAAAGTTTACAACGGCTATAACCTGGGCCATAGCATTCCTCACCGGGTTCTTTTTCTCACCTTCAGAGGTCATTATTATTACCTCATTAATGTATCTCAACGAAACTACATAAGTGGTGTTGAACATGTCCTTATAGATATCCTGCGTGTGGAAATCCTGGTAGCCATCGGCTGATCTGTTCTCTGTATTGGAGACATAGATGTGTGCATATTGGCTGGAGAATCTCAGGTGATATGGACTGATGATGCTAAAGCCTGTGCCGAAAGCCTCGCGGACAGCCGTAGTAAAGAGATATTCATCAGGCAGTTTCGAAAGGGCCAGAGGATTGGTGTTCATGTCCTCCATCTTCTCATCGCATGAAACCACTGCGATAAACAAGACTGATATTGCGAATAGGTATTTTAGTTTTTTCATGCCGTACTAAAAGGTTACTTTTAAATTGAAGCCTATGCTTCGCGTGGAAGGAATTGCATTATGTTCCATTCCTCCTCCGGTATTTCCGCTGGAATAACCCGACTCAGGGTCAACATCATTCATGGCATTATAGAGGAAGAAGAGGTTGCGTCCGAACAAGGAAACCTGCGCGTCGGATAATCGCATTTTCGACAGGAATTTCTTTGGCAGGGAATATCCAAATGATGCTTCCCGCATACGCACATTGGTTGCATCACAAATATTTTCAGTACCGATTTCTTTTGCCCAGATATTATAAAAGCGGTAAATCGGATCCACAGGAACAGTGTTTTGCTGTCCGGTATTTTCGTTGATTCCGTCTTCAACATATCCCTTTTCTTCAACTCCCGGTAACGGCGAGGAATAACCGTTTGAGGGATCGTGTGTGGCGTACCATTCTTCGCGGCCCTCAAGTGATTCTAATGAGGTTCCGAAAAGATTCCGGTAGGCTTTCCCCATCGAATAAATTTCACCACCCTTGCGGATATCTATCAGAAACGAAAAAGTGAAGTTTTTATAGATAAGGGTGCTGGAAATGCCAGCCAACCAATCGGGATTGATATTTCCAATTTTTTTATAATCTCCTTTCATAACAAATCCATTGTCGTCGACCAGTATATGCCCGAAAACATCGCGCTTAAAATCGGTTGTATAGATCTCTCCATACTCGGCACCCGGACGTGCCTGGATGGTTGCAAACCAGGCGTCATCGAGGATGATGGATTCGAGGTTGTTTGATAATTCCACTACCTCCGACTTGTTTTTCGACCAGGTACCGGTGATATTCCAGGTGAAATCATTTGTTCTGACGGGAGCAACATCCAATTGCACTTCGAATCCTGAATTTTTCAGACGTGCTGCATTCATTCTCATTCTGGAATAACCGCTTGCCGGCGGCAAGGGTACTTCCATGATCTGGTTTTCCGAATTATTGAGGTAATAAGTCACATCAAGAATAAGGAGTCCTTTTAAGAAATTCAGGTTTGTTCCCACTTCCCGGGAAGTGGTAATTTCAGGCTGCAGGTTATACGAAGCCAGCACATCGCTGAATCCTCCGGTTGGATAAGGGAGTTGCGATTGATTAACATTGAAATACTTGCTGGTCTGATACGGACCGGTGTCGTTCCCGACTCTTGAAAATGAAGATCTGATCTTTCCGGCAGTAAGCAGGGAAGATTTAATGTTGAAAGCTTCGGTAAACAGGAAACTAAGGTTCTCGGAATGATACCTATAAGAGTTGTTCTGCACCGGTAGTGTCGACGACCAGTCGTTACGCAAGGTCAGATCGAGGTATAGCCAATTCTTAAACGATAGAGTAGAAAGGCCGTACAGTGAATACACCTGCTTTTCAGAGAACCATTCGCCGGTTCCGTATGAGCCGGCATTTGAGATAGCAAAATAATCATTGATCTTTAAATTGCCACCCCATTGTGAGATACCTCTTCCTGTGTTGTACCGGTAATTTCCGCCCAGACTTAATGAGTATTGAAAGTCGCCTGTTTTCGATGGGTGGTAGTTTAGTAAAAAGTCGGAGTTCCATTCCAGGTCACTTCCGTTGGAATTAGAAATCGAACCGTTTATTCCCGCATTTACACTTCCTTTGGCTGTATGATCATGTGCCATGCGGTTGGTAAAATCCATGCCTGACCTCAATAGCAGGTTGAGTTTGGGATTAAAGTTGATTTTTGTTGAGAAAACTCCCTGCATCCGGTGTTTTTCATCCCGGTTGGCTTTATTATACAATTTCCAGTAAGGATTACCTGTGTACCCGTCGGTAGTCCATAACCGTTCGATGCCATTCGCATCTACCTTGTAATTATTCAATTCATTCGTGACCATGCTCCTGGGCATGATGGATAAGAAATAGGGAATACCGTCTTCCGACAAAGCTGGCCTGCCTTCTGAACTGGAGTGCATGTAAGTGATTTTGGCATCAAGTTCCAGCACATCTTTCATTTTAGTGTAGCCTCTTAAGTTGATGGTTTGGCGATTCAAACCGTTAAGAGGAACGATACCGCTGCTTTGCTGGTTGGTAAACGATGCTCTTACATTACTGCTTTCGTTTCCGGATTCCAATGCTATGGAATTGACAAATGATGTTCCATTCCGAAAAAAGTCTTTGTAATTATTCGGCTGTGGTGAAAACGCAGAAGAGCCTCCCCAGAAATTGGGCAGCATCTGACCTTCCATTTTTGGACCATAGCTCCACATCCAAGGATTACCGGCATCCGGGAGGCTGGATGGATAAGTACCAAAAGCTCCATGTCCGTAAACATTCTGAAATTCAGGGAATAAGAAAGGTGAATCAACCGAAAAATTTGAATTCAGCGAAACGCCAATTCCTTTTTTGAGGAGTCCTTTTTTGGTGGTGATTAAAATTACGCCGTTAGCACCTCTTGAGCCATAGGCTGCGGCGGCTCCGGCACCTTTAAGAATGCTCATCGACTCGATATCATCCGGGTTGATATCCGACAAAGCGTCTCCACCATCGGTACCACCCCACCGGCCTGCGCCGCCATGTCCGGCATCAACAGGGATACCGTCGACAACTATGAGCGGACGGTTCTCGCCAGTGATAGATGCAACACCTCTGAGAATTACCCTGGTTGAACCATCAACACCTGAAGCAGATTTGCTAACCTGAAGTCCCGCCACTTTTCCTGCAAGGTTGTTAACGATATTGTTTTCCCGGGCCCTGGTCAGCTCATCTGCCTTAAAGGTGGAAACCGAATAACCCAGTGAACTTTTGGTCCTGTTGATATTAAGGGCGGTAACTACCACCTCGTCAATGACAGTTGCTTCCTGCTCAAGAAAAACATTTATCGTGCTTTTACCTTTAACGGCAACTTTCTGAAGGGTATACCCTACAAAGGAAAAATTCAAAGTATCCTCCGCATTCCGGATTTTCAGGAGAAATTTCCCGTCCCAATCGGTAGTGGTTCCTTCAAGCGTACCGAGGATGCTAACATTAACACCCGGCATAATTTCGCCTGTTTTTGCATCTTTAACTGTTCCGGAAATATTTTGAACCTGTGCATTAATTTTCACAGCTTGCAGGAAGATGAGCAGGCAAATGAGCGTAAAATTCTTGACTGTTCGCATTCGTGAGATATTTTGGGTTACCCGAAATCTACTATTTTTTAATGCAGATCTCATCATAAAAATATTAAATGGTTTTCTGAAAAACTAATTCTCGCTCATTTTCTCCATTTGACTCAGGTAGATGAGGCTCCGCCTCTTCCTAATTCGGGGTTGTTGTTTTAAGATTTAACCACAAAAGGCCACGGAGGTGAAATAAATTACAAAGACGCAAATATGCGTCTCTACGGGTTTTTCCCTTCAACCCTTTTTAGTTCTATGATTTGGGAATTGACAAATAGGGGCAACGCGAGGGTTTTTGAAGTAAGAGGGTTGAGATTCATGCCATTAAACCGATATCTTTATGGTACTCTAAAAGTATAATCCGTCATGAAAAACCTCATCCTTCTCTTCAGCCTGCTCTCACTGATTTCCTGCAATCAAACCGTGCCCGATGCTGCCACGATATTGGCCGGCGGAAGGTGGATCGACCTTACCTGGAATTTTGAGGAAAGCACGGTGTACTGGCCTACTAACTTGACGTTTAAACACGATACCGTTTTCTACGGGGTCAATGACAAAGGTTATTTCTATTCATCCTTCAAATATTCGGCTGAGGAGCATGGAGGCACCCATTTTGATGCTCCGCTACATTTTGCTCAGGGTGGTCGTTCTATCGGGCAGATCCCGGTTGAAGAGCTTACCGGACATGCCGTGGTGGTGGATGTTTCAACGCAATCGGTCCAAAACCGGGACTACCTGGTGAATACCGGAGATTTTATTGAATGGGAGAAAAAGTATGGCGTGATACCCGAGAAGTCCATCGTGCTGTTGCATACCGGCTACGGAAAATATTGGAGCGATCATGAAAAATACACCGGAACGCTGAAATCCGGAGCCGAAGGTGTTGCGGAGCTTCATTTTCCCGGACTCGGTGCTGAAGCAGCAGATTGGCTGGTAAAAGAAAGGAAGATCAAAGCCGTGGGGATTGATACGCCAAGCATCGATTTCGGGCAGTCGAAGGATTTTCTTACCCATAGAAGCCTTTGCGGTAACAATGTCACCGCTTACGAAAATATTGCAAATCTTGGTCAGCTTCCGGCTACCGGTTCGTACCTGGTGGCTGCGCCGATGAAAATTAAGGGAGGCAGCGGATCGCCATTAAGGTTGCTGGCGTGGGTAAAGAAAGAATAGAACGATAATAGCACGCGGATGACGCGGATCCTGCGCAGCATCCACTTCAACCGCGTTCCGTTCTTTTTCTTATTTAACCAGCACCAGCCTTTTGGTTATGGCAGTTTTCCCGGTTTTAAGCTGGTAAAAACAGATACCTGAAGGAACCGGCTGCCCGTTTCCATTCCTCCCGTCCCAGGTCGTTTCATGCTGCCCTGAAGGTTGATAGCCGGCAATAAGGATTTTAACTTTAACTCCGGACCCGTCATATATGGTTAGCTCTACAGGGCCGTCAACAGCAGTGTAATATTTTATGTTTGCCACGGTACTGAACGGACTTGGCCAGGCATCGTACAAAACAGCCTGTACCGGGTTCAGGCTGGTTTCGATGGCTTCTGAACCGGAAAACAGGCCGTTGGCGACAATTACATCATCGATATTCCAGCCGCCCGAGGTTCCTGAGCTATTGGATTGGAGTTCGAAAGTAATGGTGACTGCCGGATTGTTATCGGCAATAGCAGAAATATCGATGATCTGACCGGTCCATACTGCTTCGATAATCCCGAGCCGCGGACTTTCCCAAACAACCTGATTATTGATTTTTATGCGGGCATAATCGCTGACCCTGATATTCAGCCATCTCCTGAATTTTAACCCGACACCGGTCATATTTGAGCAATCAATCACCGGACTGCGCAGATAATTGTAAACATTAGCCTGATAAACGCCGTCCCAGCTGGTGCCTTCGTAAGAATCCCAGCCCATATCAGTCCCCCAGCAATTGGTGCCGGAAAAGGCATGACCGGGATCGCTGCCTTTCCCTGCCGGAGTTCCAAGCTGCCAGTCGTCGTGGTTATTTGAAGTGGTTCCATACGATTGATGCACCCATCCGTTAACTCCGTTTTCAAAATTATCGTAAAAGCCATAGATGTTGTTCAGCTGAAAGGCGAATGCCGGGGAATATCCCTCAGCCGAGGTAATATCAGCATTAAAATCAGCTATATAGGCTTTCGGGGCATCTGGAGCCAGGGACACTTTAAAGCTGAAGGTCAGCGTTTCCCCGATACCGAGCTGATCTGATTCATCCTGATCTGTAATGACCTGGAAATAAGGATCTTTGGTATTTATAGAAGCCGACAGATCACGAATGCCCTGACGTCCGTTGTTGGTTACTTCGAGTGCAATGGTGACCGTTTCGCCGTTATCGAATGCACCGTTTTTGTTCCCATCTGAGTCATCAATCCGAATACGGCTGATCTCCAGTTTTGGAGCATACACTTCGAGGTGCACGTGTTCGAACCATCCGAATCCACCGGCATCACCGATGGAAATGGTTAATTCAAGATCTTCACCATCAGGCGTATTGGGATCGATTCGAAATAAAACAGTGTCGGCAGCTGCTTTTGATGAATTCCCTTCGATGGTACCGAAATTAAGGCTATCGGTCAGGATCCGGATGTTTGGATTGGCGGAGCTTATTTTTGCATACACCTGCATAGCTTTAATCGACTGAACATTAGACAGGGACAAAGAAAATCCGATCATTTCACCAACATTAATGAGTCCATCGCCATTTCCTGATGTATTTCCGGATTTTCCATCTGATAACATCACATTATCTACCTGAAGGAATGCAGTCCGTTCCAATTTGATGTTTTTATGAGTGAGGCTGTCGGGTGAGATGGCTATCTCACTGACGATTGTGCGAAATCCGGGTGCGGAAATCTGAAAGGTATAGCTGCCGGGCTGCAGGTACCGGTAATACCTGCCAAAGAGGCTGTCGGCCAGCCGTGGAGGCACCTTTCCCTGATTATCCATTGAAGGAATATCGATAGTTGCCCTGACCGGCAGACCCGAAAAGGCATCGGTGACCAGTCCGGTTACACCTGCCCTGCCAGCTTGCCGGAGCATAGTTTGCATTCCCTTCAGGTTGCTTGCCACCATCTCCGGAATCACGCTGTAATCGGGAGCCTGGCTGGTCCCCATCTCCACGGTAAATGCGAGGGTATTGTGGGTAACGTACATATAATCGCAATACTCCCCGGCTGTGAAGTACCACCTGCCGCCCTGCATCAGGGTATAAGGTCCAATGGGTGAAGTAATCGATCCGCTGATCAGGTTTCCAAGGTAAACCATTGCTGCTGAATCGGGTGCTGCGGCATCGGTATGGGTCCAGGGATAAAGTACATATTGACCGGAGGTGTGGTAAGAGAGGCTCATAATGGGAGGAAATTTCGCAGTAAAGTCTCTGATGGCACGGGTTTCCGGCTCCGAGAACGCTGTCGGGCCATGGTCTCCTCCGGCAGTGTATCCAAAAGAGTAATTCCGGTTCAGGTCGACCCCGTGATTATTGCCCCGTGTCATTGCTTCACGGCCGTCGGGGTTGGTCATTGGAACGTACCATATCTCCATGGAATTGACCCAATTGGTAACCTCGGGATCGGAGCCGTAATTATCAACCAGATAATTGATCTGGTATAAGGTTGCTTCAACGCTATGTATCTCATTACCATGATGATTACCAGCAAAGAGGATTGGCGGTTCATCTTCATCGATACCGGGATTATCGGAGATCTTCAGGCAGCAGATGGCCCTTCCCAATACTGAATATCCGATCGTATCAAGCATTGTTATGCCGGGGTGAGCAGCTGCTATTGCAATCAGCTCATCCATAGTGTTTTGGTATCCATGAAAAGGTGGAATAGATTTAAAATCCGGCTGATTCTGATACAACTCTTTGAAACTATTGGCGATGAATTCCACCTTCGCCCCTTCGATGCCGAGATTCTTAATCTGTTCCGGAAGTGCCAACACTTCAATACAGGAATCCGGTATTACATTATAAACGGTGACTCCCTTATTTTCAATCGTTTTGATGCGATCGGGGTCTTTCAGATAGATCCGGTAGAGCTTTTGTTTCGACTCCTGGGCCGGAAGCATGGAGGTCAGCAGGGCAGAGAGGATAAGAGAGATCAGGAGAATAGTCTTTTTCATGGTATCAGGTTAAGCGTCGAATATACAAAACCTGATAAATAAAACCGGTTTAGGCAACACCGTAAATTGATTGGCCGTGCAAAACTTTTTACGGGAGAAGTGCAGGAATTCTGCTGATCCCAACTAACTTGGTACCCGATTGGAAGGATGAAATATAGAGTTCAATAATTCAAGGTTTTTTTTGAACCGGGGCTGGTTGTTTCGGCCTCGTTCCATATTCCGCCCTTCAGTCCGGAAAGTGGAATCAGAACAGACGTGATTTCCATCTATGTGATTGATTTTGAATCAAATAATTATCGGGCATAATTGTTGTAAATGGGCGAGTTAAACTTTTTAAAAATTGAAACCGAACCTGAAATGTATTATTCTGAAATCCTTATAAGGCCTGATAATATTATGTTTTCATTGAGCAACTACCGCTGGTCAGAATTGTTTATCCGGATTACTTCTTCCTCTGTACTAAAATTTGAAATAAATATCTCACAATCATAGAAACATGAGAACAAAATATAAAACGATGGCTCAAATATTCTCCAACAGACGGCAGGGGATAAGAACCGCCATCCTGTTCACCGGGTTATCTTTTCTTTTTCTCCAGGGAGCCAGGGCACAGTCTGCTCAATATATTTATTTCGTGCCATTGCCTGAAACCCAGATTCACAATACGTTCAGGGTTTTGTACACTTCCACCGGGACAACCTACCATTCGGTGATTTCCATCGTTCCATCGGTCAGCAACACGATCATCTATTACGATCAATGGGAAGATGGTTATGAAACTAATCTCAGCACACCCGTACAGTCTTCCACATGGATATTCGGTGATGGAAACGCCTCAAACAATGGCGGATACCCGGATGCAGTGGTTGCTGGTAAACCAATCATCCTGCAAAACGATCTTGTTGTACCCAATAGTGCATCAATCATAAAAGCTGACGGAGGAGACAAGATTGCCTGTTCTAAATCGCTCTCTTGCGCCCGATCCAGCTGGGCCACCAACCCGGGAACGGTGCTGGCTGATGCCGTGGAATTTCTGAATACGCAGGCATTCGGAACATCCTTTGAGATACCCATTGGCCAAAATACTTCGTCAGGAGGCATGTTCAACCTCACCGCGCTTCATGTTCAGGCATCCCAGAATGCGACCCAGATCAATATCGTCAAAGATCCCGCATTCCCGCTGGTAGTTACCACTGCCACCATCAACCAGGGAGAAAGTTACCAGGTGAACGGCGGGATCATGCAAGGGGCCACGGTTACATCCAACAAACCGGTGCAGGTGAACCTGATCACCGGTCTGCCCGGGGCTACCTATGAATCCAGGTGGTACTACATCTATCCCCTGGCCTTGTGGGATGCAGGATATTACTCGCCGGTATCGACCGCCATATCGACCGCCGAGTCGCATGTTTTCCTCTATAATCCAACTGCATCACCTTTGTCGGTAACTGTCCATACCAATGCAAACCTGGCCGGCGCCGTGGTATCGGTTCCTTCGAAAGGTACTTACCGGTATATTATGCCCAGTGGCTCATCCGCGCACTTTGACAATCCATCGGTCAAATTCTTTGCCGTCGGGGCCACGGATGCAGATGCTACCAATACCACCTGGGACTGGGGATACACGCTGGTTCCGGAGAATTATCTCACCACCTCATTCTATGTTGGCTGGGGAATAGGTGCCTACAATTCACCTACCCAAAACGGCAACCCGGTGTGGGTGGGGTCTTCCAGCCTAACCAAAACCACCATCGTATACGTGGATGTCGATGGGAACCCAGCTACCGGGGCGCTTACCGATGCCAACGGAAACAAATTCGACTATACGGTATCCATTGCGCCGATGGCGTCATCCAGACTTTACGACAATGTCGACAATGACCAGACGGGCATGCATGTTTACACCCTGGATGGCACGGAGATCATCGGGGCCTGGGGCGAGGATGCATCAAAAGCTGGTGCCGGCACTCCATTTCTCGATGTAGGGACGACCATTGCCCCCGATCCGGTGCTGAGGATCTGGAAAACCGCTGTGCTGGTGACAGATGTAAACACCAACGGCAAGGCCGATGTTGATGATGTCATCGAATGGACCGTAAACGTTTACAACCAAACGCTTCAGTCATTTGCCTATGTGATTCTGAAAGACAATCTCGATTCACATCTTACCTATGTGGCCGGAACAACAAAATTCAACGGTGTCCCCCTGCCCGATGACGTTAGTCCCGCCTCACCTTTTCCGATTGATGAATCGGGATTCAACATAAACCCTTTATCCACAGGAGCTAAGGATATAGTCACTTTCAGAACCACTGTATATCTTTTGTCCGGCATCACCTCGGTTCCGAACAGCGTTACCGCCACCAATAATTTTGGTGAAGTTTTCCTCGCCAATGCCTCTGTCCCGGCCAACGTAGCCGGGGTAACCACCTGTGTAGAAGAGTTCACCAGTACCGCCAACGGAACCGCCACAGTTGCCTATACCGAGAATGCGACTATCTATGTGAGGGTAACCGATGGCGACCAGAACTTGAACAGCGGCGCGGTCGACCAGGTGCGGGTAACCCTTTATAATTCCGGGACCTTCGACAGCGAAATCCTCATTCTCAACGAAACCGGCAACAATACGGGGATCTTCACGGGTTCGATCCCGTCATCCAACTCGCTGGGGGCGGGTGCCGATAACGGGATATTATATACACTGGCCGGGAATTCCGTCCTGGCAACTTATGTGGACCAGCTGTATGGAGGAACCTGTACGGCCAATGCGACCTTTGCACTTCCATCCAATACCAAGCAGCTGTACCTTAACGAAACGCCGGCAGCAACCATGGACCGGACCATACCTATTGGTGGTTCGCCGACCAACAGCATTGTTATGGGATCGGGTGCAGGAGGGGCAGTTGCCCATGCAGTTACATCCAGCGGATTCTTTAATACAGCAAGAGCGACTTTTACAGTTTCCCATGGTACCGTTGCCGGAACCAATCGGATAATGATTGTCGGCATATCGTATAACGACCCTGCCGACGCCATTAATGTTACCGGAGTAACATACGGGACGCAGACATTATCGCAGTTAGGTATCCGACTGAAGAATGCAAGCGGGAGCAAACCAACTGTTGATATATGGTATATAGCGGCTCCAACTGTAGGAACCGCTAATGTTACTGTTACCTGGTCAGGAAATGTTGGAGCAGGTGTTGTGGGTGTTTCAACCTACACGAACGTTAATCAAACCAGTCCGTTCGGAACGGCGGTTACTGCAACAGGAAACTCAACCGCTCCCTCTGTAACAGTCACTTCTGCAACTAACGACCTGGTGATTGACGTAATTGGCGAGGGCGATAACAGCAACCAGATGGGTGTTGGGGCAAATCAGACAGAGAGATGGAACCGCGAAGCAAACTTTTCCGGAAGCAGTACCTGGGACCATACAGGGGGTGGAAGTTCCGAAGCCGGTGCTGCAAGTGTAACCATGAGCTGGACTGAAAATGTTTCCATACGATGGGCTATTAAGGCGGTACCGCTAAACCCGGCCAGCTTGCCAGGTAATCCAACTGCCACCTTCACACAGGACCCGGCCATGTGCTCTGCACTGACCATCCCGGCCGGTTCAGCCATATCCGCCAATTTATACCTGAGTATTGTGAGTGGATCCATGCCTTCTACACCTTCAATTACGGCAACAATCAAGTACGGGACCACCACATTCGGCAATCTTAACACGGCCAGCTGGAATAGCGGCACCGGCATCCTCACTCTTTCGGGTACTTCTAGCGCAACTACCATACCCATCACTGACCCGGTTGTTCTTACCGTGACCACAGCACAGGCAGCAGTCACTTTCCAGATCCGGTATGATGCTGCCAGTTACCCCTCGAAGATCAACTTACCGACTCCCGATGTCATTAATATGGGTACGCTTTCCGTTTACAGCGCCTCTTACGCCTCAGGCGGAGGCACCCTTGTAACCGGCGCCACCAACGGGCAAACGGTTTATGCAAGAACCACTGTTACCGATCCATTCGGAACCTATGATATTGATCCGCCATCAAGTACGCCGGCGCTGGTGATCACCAATCCTCCCGGCTTTGGGACCACCAATGTGACCATGACACAGGTTGGCACCGTGACCTGCGGAAAAATATACGAATATGCCTGGAGCACACCGGCTGCTCAGGGGACCTACACATTGACGGCCACATCCAAGGAAGGCTCCGAAAATACGATCTCCTCAACAAAGGCCACTTCGTTTGTCGTGACTTTTACTGATACCGGCACCCCCTGCAACATAACCTTCATCAACCAAAGCTCTTCTCCCTACTCCGTGGTTACATTCTATACGGGTGGTTCTTTGATCTGCCTGGAAGTCAACGATATGGACAGGAATACCAATCCGTTGAATGCCGAAACCATTTCGGCAACGGTTTCGACTTCGGGTGACAGTGAATCCATCACCCTTACCGAGACCGGGGTCAATACGGGTAAGTTCACCGGCTGTGTCGCTTCATCCACCACTTTGGGCGTCGGGAACAATAACAATACATTGCTGGCCCCGGCGGGTTCATCGCTCACCGGCACCTTCGACGACCTGGTCAATGCACCGGACGTCTGTACGGCCAACGCAGTTATCCTGCAGCCGGCACCGGATATCATCACGATGGCCAAAACGCTGGTATCGCCTGCCGACGGCTTTGCGCTGATCGGCGACCTTGTGACCTGGCAGATTGTTATCACCAATCCCGGAACCACAAATCTGACAGTGACCAGCCTGATTGATACCTACAATTCAACCTGCCTGCAATATTCCTCGGCAACGCCGGCACCCTCATCAACCACTTCCGGCAGCCTCACCTGGAACAACGCCGCACTAAGCGGTCCGATCAACTCCGGCCAGAACCGGGTGATCCTCGTTAATTTCACCGTTCTGGCCGCCTGCGGGGCCACCAACAATACCGTCAACCTAACGGGAACCGGAACCGGTGCGGTAAGTGTCGGGCCGGTTGTCAGCACGGTGAACCTTATAAATGCCCAACTGAACATCCTTAAAACAAGAACAAGTCCTGCCGATCCGATCTACGCAACGATCAGCCCGGTGACCCAGGTCAGTTACAACATTCATATCACCAACAGCGGCAATACCATTGTCGAGACCATACCGCTGCTCGATACCTACAGCTCCACAAACCTCGTATTTTCATCTTCCAGCATCACGCCATCATCCAGTGGCGGCGGACAGATCATCTGGGACAACATCATCCCCGGAGTCGCCCAGCTGGCGGTGGGAGCTTCAATGGATGTGACGGTCACATTCAATGTGATCGCAGGCAATTATCCCTTCCCGGTTTCGAACAATGCAGCCACCGGTTTTGCCGCGGTCGATGTTTACGGCAAATCCATTCCGATCGTTTCGAGT
>JAPLDV010000825.1 GCA_026391235.1 Bacteroidia bacterium
ACGGCTGCAAGCTGCCGTCAAATGCTTCGAAGGAATGGAGCGGCACGAAAGCCGAGTTCGAGAAGAAGGCAGCCAAGATGGAGAGAGCCATCGAAAACATTCTCAAGAAGCATCGGGATGAGGATCAAAACACAACGGAAGCGAAAGTGAAGGAAAGCGAAGAGAAGTTTGTAGCGACCTTAAACAAACGAGTATCGAAGATACGGGAGTGGCTGAACGACAATGATGACAAACCGGGCAAGACCGGCAAGCCAAGGAAAAGCAATATAACCGACAATGAATCAGCCAAAATGAAGACCCATCGCGGGGTGATCCAAGGCTATGATGGAGTGGCCGCCACGGACGGCAGGCATCAGGTGATTGTCCAGGCGGAAGCATTTGGAGAAGCTCAGGAGCATGATTTATTAGAACCGATGGTTGACGGAGTGCGCAAAAACTTTCAAGAAATCGGCAAAGAAGAAGATGTGTTTACAAAAGCGAAATTGTTGGCAGACAGCGGCTTCCATACGGAGAAGAACATGGAGATGCTGGCCGAAGAAGGAATCGACGCCTATGTGGCGGACAATCGTTTCCGGAAGCGCGATCCGAGATTTGCTGACTATGAGAGATATAAAGATGAAGCCAGGAAAGACTGGGCCCAAGGTAAACCGAAGCTATTCAGAACGGAAGACTTCATTTTTGACAAGGACATGAAACATTGCATCTGCCCTGCCGGCAAGCGCTTATACCGCAGCGGGGCCGATGAGAAAGCGCATCGATTCAAGGGGACGCAAACAACCTGCGTTTCCTGTGAGCTTCGGACAAAATGTATACGGAATCCGGAGAGGACAGTCATTCGTCAGGTTGCTTATTTTGCAGGACGGACCGGGGATGGCCCTACCTTTACGGACAAGATGAAACGCAAGATCGATTCCACCATAGGCCGAGTTATATACGGGATGCGTCTGGCCATCAGCGAGCCGCCGTTTTCTCATATCACGTCGGCCCTCGGACTTGACCGTTTCACCTTACGAGGCAAGGTGAAAGTAAATACGCAGTGGAATCTCTTCTGCATTGTGCACAATTTAACAAAGATACACCGATATGGGGCAGGATATGCCTGACGGCGGCAACCGCCCAGGGAAGAGAGCTGGAGTAATCCTGGGTTATGAACACGTAAAAAAGCCGGAGAAAATAAACTGAACGTAAAAAAATAACGATTTGAAAAAATCCAAGCTTGTTGGAAGATTATCACTGTGCAAAATGCGTTTTTCTACAGGCTCGTTAGCATAGAAAAATATGAAACGAAATATTATTAATGCATCAATAAGAATTGCATTGAGCCTATTTGCCTTGGTGGGTGCTTGGGTTATCGGCGGCTTCATTGGAAGCAGAATAATTACACATGCACAACTAATCAACAAGATGGAAACACTACCAGACAAAATAGGTTCATCTATAGGCGTTTTGATTGTAGCCTTCCTCCTAACAAAATATATTTTTAAATCATTTCGTCAAGTAGTACTTTGTTTCATCGTTGTTGAGATATTTGCACTTATCGTGGTATTGTCTGTTACACAACTTTGGAGCTTTACGTGGTTTGATTTAAAATTCAATATTGAGTGGCTGTATACAATGACCTGGAATGTTGCAATCGCATATGCAATCGGTGTAGCAATCGGTTACCGAATGAAGAAATGCTAACAAAAGCAATCCAGCCGATCGCTACGCTCCGGCTGATTTTTTCGTTCGACCAGAATCAATCATAATAATTTTCATGGATTAATCATAGCATATATGCTATAAGACTTGCATGAATTGGGCAATCACATACTATAGCGAATCGCTTCAGAACGAAATACTTGATTTACCTGCTGGCTTTCTTGCTCGTTTCCTTAGATACGCAGATCGTATGGA
>JAPLDV010000495.1 GCA_026391235.1 Bacteroidia bacterium
GTTCGTTTGCTGGAGCTGGCCGGCTCAAAAAGAGAGGCTCTTGACAAAAGCGACATAGGTGCCATCGTGTCGATGAAAACCGGAATCCCATTGGGTAAGATGCAAACCAGCGAGCGCGACAGGCTGATGAACACCGAGGAACATCTGAAAAAAAGAGTTGTGGGGCAGGACCATGCCATAAAAAGCATCAGCGAGGCTATTCTGGAGTCGCGTTCCGGACTGAGCAAAGCCGGTCAGCCAATTGGATCATTCTTTTTCCTCGGCCCCACAGGTACCGGGAAAACGGAGCTGGCCAAATCACTGGCGGAATTTCTCTTCCTCGATGAGTCCTCACTCATCCGGTTCGATATGTCGGAATTCAAGGAAGAACACAGCGCTGCTTTACTTTATGGTGCCCCTCCCGGATATGTCGGGTATGAGGAGGGCGGACTCCTGGTGAATAAAATCCGCCAACAGCCATATGCCGTGGTGCTTTTCGATGAAATTGAGAAGGCTCATAAATCGGTGTTCGATATCTTCCTGCAGATTCTGGATGAGGGAAAACTTCATGACAGGCTCGGAAAAGAGGGCGATTTTTCGAATGCGGTTATCCTGTTTACTTCCAATATCGGAAGTGAATTTATTGTGGACTCTTTCGGTCGCGGAGAAATCCCCAAATCGAACGAATTGATGGAAATTATGGGTAAATTCTTCCGCCCGGAGTTTCTTGGACGGCTTACAGAGATTGTTCCGTTTGCACCGATTACAGAAGACAATGTCGTAAGGATTTTCGATATTCATTTGAAAAATCTTTATAAATCACTTGATTTACAGGGAATTAAGCTTACCATAGAACCCAAAGCCAAGGAGATATTGGCAAAATCAGGATATAATCCAAAATATGGAGCGCGGCCACTGGTCGGAGTTATCCGGAACAGCCTCAGACGACCCCTCTCAAAGATGATTATTGCAGGTGAACTCGGAAGAGGCGGCAGCGTTTTGGTAAAGTCGGGCCCCGATGGTGAAATTCTTTGGGAGAAGTCTTAAATGTATTAACTTAGGCATGACAAAAACGGAAACATTAATAACCAATAAATAATTATCCTATGCAAACGTATGGAATAGGTGGACAAGAAGTTAAGGGTGATGCCAGTGAAGCCATTCTGGAGATCCCTCAGAACCGAACCCTCTTCGCTCAGAAGTTGACCAGCGACGCGCCGGTTAAGCCTCAGATCGTTGAAGGACTCAAGAATACGGATGAAGTATTCGCCCATTACAAACCAAAAGTCGCAGTTGATTTTGAAGATACTTCTGGTGCTGGTTTTCAGGAAGAATTGCGTTTTGGCGGACTGTCAGATTTTGGAATCAAAGGAATTACCGCCCAAAGTTCATTCCTGAAAAACCTGAATCTTGAAAGGGAACAATTTCAGAAGATCATAAAGCAGCTTAAAACCAATAAATTGCTGCGCAAATCTTTGGAGAACCCCGAAACCAGGCAGGCTGTACTCAATTCCCTGTATTCCATGATAAAGGAATTGGAAGAGGCTAAATAGTTTTATTGATCAAATGAGCATTAATCAGAAAATAAAATACCAAAATAATGGCTGAACAGGAAAAACAAGCTCAATCGTTTGAGCAGTATAAAGAGAAAATCGCCTCCGATGTCAAACAGATCGAGAAACCGTCCGAATTGCTGGATAAAAGCATTCAGGACCTTGCCAAGGTCGGTGGATTTGACTTGCTGGAAACGACCTTTGACGGCGTTCAGAATTTAAATCCTGAGCGAAAAGCCAGAAAAAAGATCTTTCTGTCGGAATCGGATAAGAAGGCCGAAAGGCAATCCTTGAAAACTACCCTCGCATTGTGGGCTGCGGTGCTGTCATCCACAGAGAGTATCCCGGATATGGTAGAAATGTGCGAGAAAAATGTAGCAGCTGATGATAAAACCCTGAAAGAAAACCTTAAAAGGGCCATCCAAACCACCCGCGAACTGGAGCAATCCTATCGGTCGGTTGCGCATTTCTTCAAAAATGCAGAAAGCGACAAGATCAAAAACATTGCTTTCCTTAACGCCGAACTGGAGCAGCTTAAAGATCTTGATGATACCCGTTTTATTGACGCGGTTCAGTCTGAACTGGTCGATAATTATGACAGGCTTGATCTGAGGGATAATTATAGTTTGCTGGTGGTTCCGGGATATCTGGGATCCAATAAAGTGATCGAAAAGTGGGCCAAAATAGCCCATGAGAATAAAGTAATGCTCGTTACCGATTTCGAACATCTGGATAATCCGGATGATGTTATGGAATTGTTCGAGTCAGCCAATCTTACCAGCGGAGATATGTATCGTTCGAATGTTATGATGACATGCAACTGGCTGGTTGGCAGGGAGAAATATGGTGAAGTCGGTGAAGAGGAAGAGCTGTATGTTCCACCATCCGGTGCCCTTGCAGGCAGTATCTACAATACACTCATGTCGCAGGTGGCAGCCGGAAAAAAACACGGCGGAATCAATGAAGTCGACGGCGTGAAATTCGACCTGAAGAAAAGTGAAATCGCCAGCCTCGAAAAACTGGGCCTCGTACCCATGGTCAATGAATATGGCAAGGTTATGGCTTTCTCAGCGAAAACCCTTTTCAACGGAGATAACCTCGGTTTACAAACCTATTCAGTTGTCCGCGTGTTCGACTATATCACCAAGGTGATGATGGATTTCCTGAACCGCAGGGCATTTGAGAACTTCGATTATAACACACAGAAAGACATTCGTAATCAGATCGGAAAATTCCTGAACAGCGTCGCGGGACCTGGCAAGCTGATCGAGGATTTTACTATTACCCGGTTTGAACAGGATCCTGTCCAGAAGGATAAAATTTATCTGGATATCAATATGAAACCGTATTTCCCGGCTAAGAATTTCATGATTAAGATGGATGGGCAAAAAGGGGACGATGGCAATGAATGGAATTCAGAATACAATCAGAGTTAACAAGTTAATCATTAAAAATAGATTATTATGGCAACAGTAATTAAATGCAAAATTGACGGCATTGCTGATGATCTTGAGCTGACAGGCGGGCTTAAATTCGGCTTTAGCTCACAGGCAATCGTCAACAACCCGACCAAGAAAATTACCTTTGGTCCGGTTCAGGTTACTCCATTCGTTTTTTCGGTGGTTGAGCCCACACCGGATTCTGCTAAAGGACTGGTTAAATGGCTCGCGGACCATGAAATTAAAAACACTGTGACATTCAAGATTAGTGACCAGGTAATCACAGCTATGCCGCGGGAGATCAAGTTGGAGAAGGTTTGTCTTCAGGAATACAATGAGGAAATCTCAGATACCGGATTCGCAATCACACTTTCGATTGTCGGACAGGTAGTAACGGCTAACGGGGTGCCGGTCGATCAGACAAGCCAGAGATAGGTGGTTTAGCCTTTTAAGTGGATGGGTAGTGTTTTTAACGTTGTGGTTGCTTTTGCAATTGCAGTAAAATAAAATTGCTTATGATCTTAACAGCCATTTTGTTCATCGAGGGTCACGCGACCGAGCAGGATGGAATTCCTCTGAATTCATGTGATTATGCTTTTACTCAGGAAGTGGATCAAAGAGGGTTACCGGTTGCACAGAGCCAAATAGGTATTATCAACTTCTCCTTTGCTTCTTTTGAGGATTCCGAAATAGTCTGGTGGGGAATGAGTAATACTGCCAAAAATGGAAAGATTGTCTTCACGGGAATGGAATCCACAAAAGCGTTCAAGACCTTGGTATTTCAGGATGGTCATTGTATCAAGTACCATGAAAAATTCAGCCGTGATATCGAGATGACGATTGATATAACCATTTCAGCAAGATACCTTGAATTATCAGGAGTTATGCATGAGGATAACTGGCCTGGGCACACATCATAGTGTTTTTACTTGTTTGCTCCTGATACTGATTTACTGTGATTAAACTGTACAATGACAGAAATTCACCTTATAATTCAATGCCATGGGATTGATATCAAAAGTAAAAGTTGAGATAGATGGCGAGGAGATCAAGAATTTCGTCGAACTAAGAATCCGACAGAATATTTACAGTCATCATGAATTTGAAATCAAGTACCGGAAGGAAAACTTTGAGGAGATGGATTCCTTTCCGATGGAAAATTCTAAAAAGTTCATTGGAGCGGCTATCAAGATTGAGATGGAAGCCTTTACCGATCAGTTCAAGAAAGCAAAGCCGGCCCTATTCTTCAAAGGTATAATCACCGATATCCGGGCGAGCAAATCGGGAATGGCCCAAAATGATTTTATTTTCCTTACCGGATTCAGCCCGGATATCCTTTTGCAGGATAATCCGGGCTGCAATTCTTTTAAGGATGTAACATTGAAACAGATTGTGGATAAGGTCATTGCACCCTATCCCAAAGATATGCTCAGGTACCAGGTAAAACCAAACAATGGCGATAAGCATCCCTACACCGTACAATATAATGAAAGCCGCTATGATTTTCTTAGACGTCTTGCAGTGAGATTTGGGGAATGGTTCTATTATGATGGATCTGAATTGATTTACGGAACCCCCACCGGAAAAACTAACGACCTGTGTTTGGGTGAGGATCTAAATGATTTTGCATTTTCAATTCGGCTTAACCCACTGAATATGAAATATGTGACATATAATCCTTCATCAGCAAAACCTGTAGAGTCCTCAACAAAAGATTCAACCGGGGGTAACCAACTGAATGAGTACGGTAATTTTGCCCATCAGAAATCGATGAAACTGTATAACCAGAATTCGGTTCGGTTATACAATCACCTGGCAACTGAGGAGTCATCTTATGGCACTGAATCCGGCAACGTGACAGAGCTTAAGGGGGGGGGGATAGCTCTTGGCATGTCGGCTGCGACAGGAAAAAGTCATAACCCGGAATTAATGCTGGGAGGTAAAGCCATAGTAAAAGCAGTCCGGGAGAAAGAAAAGGGGAAAGTCGACTATGGGGAATATATAGTTACTTCGATTACCCATTTCTGCGATAACCTGAGAAATTACTCCAATGAGTTTGCCTGTATTCCTGCCAAAGCAAAATTGCCGGATTATACGGATCCTCTGGCCTTTCCACATTGTGATTCTCAATATGCCGTTGTCACTGATAATAATGATCCTGATAAATTGGGCCGGGTAAAAGTCAGATTCTTCTGGCAAGCGACAGGAGCTGAAAGCCCGTGGATACGAATAGCAAATGCTCATGCCGGTTCGGATAGCGGCTTCTTTTTTATTCCTGAGGTAGAAGAAGAAGTTATGGTGGGATTTGAATCCGGCGATGCCGAGAAACCTTATATTTTAGGCAGCCTTTTTAACGGGAAACGTAAGCCCGCAGGAAGCTGGGGATCAAGCGGCAATGATGTTAAAGCCATCAGAACCCGTAGTGGAAATACCATCGAACTGATCGATAAAAAAGGCAACGAGGAAATCATTATATACCAGGAAAATGATAAATCAGCTGCCCTTCACATTTCCATGGCATCGGGTTCTGATCCGAAACTTAATATTTTCAGCAAGGGAAAACTCATCATTGAGGCTTCAAGTATAGAGATCAAAACCAGTTCCGGTTCTATTGAGATTAATTCAAAAGGAAAAGTTCTGTTAAAAGGTGCTACCGATGTAAAAGTTGAGGCAATGAATGTAAATGTTAAGGCGGATATGGATCTGGCATTGAAAGGATTGAATGTTAAGGCAGAGGCCGATATCAACCTTGAAAACAAGGCGGGGGTTGTGGCTAAAATTGATGGTGGTGGGATGACTGTTATAAAAGGTGGAGTGGTAATGATTAACTAATTAGTCTGATATGGGAATAGCAGCCTGTACGGGTGATATGACTTTATGTCCTCAGGTTACACCGGGAACTCCTCCGATTCCGCATGTCGGGGGCCCGATTACCGGACCCGGATGTCCGACTGTCCTGATCGGAGCACGCATATCTGTTACTGCCGGAGATGTTGCGGTGTGTGTCGGCCCTCCTGATTCCATAGCCAAAGGATCGACTACGGTTCTGATTGGTGGGAAACCAGCCGCCAGGGTTGGTGACCTCATGGTGCATGGTGGTTCAATCGTGGGCCCCGGCTGCCCGACCGTAATGATCGGGGGCTAGACAGGCTTTATTTTACAAAGATTCTGTAGGGCAGGATATTGGTTGATTGTTCCTTGAGCTTAATGTTCAGATCGTCGATTAAAAATTTCAATTCTTCCTCTGTATAAGGGGTCATTCGTTTTGAAAGGACAATATTAATATCGATCGATCGTATAAAACCGGTGTTTACCGTTTCTCCTTTCATAACTCCCCTGCTAACTTCAACTTTATCAACAGCTTTCCCAAAGTGTTCGTAACAAAGAACCTTAACATCTTCGGCTGTCACAACCCTTCCCCTCGACAGTAAAGTCCTGCGATAAGCATTAAGCCTGTCCTCAGTGTCCATCTTATCCCGTCCGCCCAAGGTTGAAGTCATGAGTATCACACTTTCGTTCTTGATATCGCTGCCCTCATAAACGCTCAATTTATTGCCGGATTTAATTTTATTGGCACCGGTTGCCTTTGTCGACCAGAATTCCACAAAAACCATATCGTCCTGTGGTTCTGCCTTGAGCATCAGGTACGACAAATTTTCCCTGACGATATTACTGTCCTGAAGCCGCTGCTCCAGTCGGGCAATTCCCTGATTAAGTTCACGGAGATTGGATGAAATCATATCGGTTCCCAATACTGAAAAGGCGGCACTTTCATCACGGAGCAGTTCGAGCAGATAATTGATCATCTCCCTGGCATTCCTCGAATCAAACCTTGCTATTCCTCCCTGCCGTAAGATATATGATCCCTTCTGAATATCGCTTAAACTGGAAAACGATTTCATTGTATATAT
>JAPLDV010000287.1 GCA_026391235.1 Bacteroidia bacterium
AACATTATGATTCCTTGTTCGTCGATGCTTGCCTCTTTGAGAAGCACTCTAGCCTCACCACTTAGGGGTGGGATCGAAGTCTCTGATTGATAAACGACTGAAAAAGCATTGTCTCCGTTACTGCCCCTGAAGATTTCGTGCTCGTTTAACTTGATTTGAAGTTGCCTGTAAAACTTCTCTTTGAAGTCAGAATGGCTGTCATAGGATTCATACAGACCCCTGCTTTGGCAAGAAGCCTTGAACTCCTTCAGCTTGGCATATTGAACGGGGTCAATGCTATCAGGATGCACCGGCTGATCCGAAAAATAGAGCATAGCCGGTTTTCCAGCGTCTATGTGCCTCTCGATTTCCTCCACTGTGCCACTTGCGTACTCGCCTGTTGATGTCCCTATTCGAGTCCAAAATACCCCGACCAAAAGGTCGCATTTGTCCAAAATCTGGCTGTTAATGATTTCTTGGGGTTTTCCGCCCATCTCAGGAGATGAATGAGACTCCCAACCCACAGGCAAAAGAACGATCTGCCTTGCCCTGGAATGAACCGCATTCCATTCGTGCACAACTTCTCTCACAATATTCCTTTCCGAGGCGACGTCCTTTGGTGAGGCGATCATTACGTTAAAGACGCGGGCATCATAGCTCATCTACAGCTCCTTTCTTGGACATAACAACAGGATCAGCCAGAGGCCGGTTTATGGCCGATTGGCTGCATCCACTGGTTCGCTGGATTTTGTTCAGGCTGCAATACCGATAATGACGAGTGGAACTGCCGGGACGCCCCTGCCTTGTCTGACGACATTATATAACTCTCCCTCGTAATATGCGACACCAGAACTCATTTGAGACTGAAGGGATTTCATGGGCAGTATCTCGATGCCCACGTCTATGCGGTCACCAACATAGAAGGCCAGATGCTTTACAAAAAGGTCGTAGGCCACAAAGGAATACTTTCCAAACTGTACTTCGACAGCGACGCGTTCCTTTACAAAGTCGGTCTGATTATAACTGAAGATAGGAGTTTCCCCCGCTTCCTCGATTTCTTTTTTCTGTTCCTGGGCTGGCATTGTGAGGGTTTTGCGGATCAACTTCTCGTTCTTTGTGACCCAATAGCTGACACGACTCTCTTCCCACAAGCGTGCGCGAAGCAGCTTTGAAAAAGCAGAATTCATGGCGACGGGGCTGTACAAAAGTTTCCCTTTCATTGTCTTTTCTTTTGATATCTTGGTCTTGCACATCTCTGCGTCAACTGCAGCTACGACATCTTGAATTTCCTTCCACAACTTGGGTTGGTGAACTATCAAGAATTCCCAACCGTTTAGATGTGAGTAAGTTTCGATGATCTTCATTTTGTCGTATACACCACCTTTTTTTCAAGCAATCTCAACTGCTTCGGTTCTGGTTTGAGAGTCCAGGGGGCAATTCGCAGGCTGTTTCCAGCCTCTACAGGGTCGTAGACCGGTTTGTGCATCGGGCGAGTTTTTAGAGTTCCAGCAACCTCGCCCTGAATACGCTGCTTTGCAAGATGGATATATTTCTCGACTGTCTCAGCACCGGCTCCGCGGCGGTTGTGCCGGATGGCAGCAACGATAGTGGTACCGGTACCTAAAAATGGGTCAAATACCCAATCTCCTTCGTTGGTCATAGCCAAAACAAAGCGCTCAATGAGTTCAACAGGAAACTGACATGGATGGCCTGTCTTCTCCACGTGGTTACTTTTGACGTTGGGGATGACCCATAAGTCGCCTGGGTTTTTGCCGAGTGGGTTGCAGGAATATTTACCAGCATTTGGGCCTTTGAAGTACTTCTTGCCGGGATACTTTTGGGGTACCCTCACGGGATCGAGGTTGAACGTGTATTTGTCAGTTTTTGTGAACCATATGATTGTTTCATACCGGCCCGAGAAGCGACGACTGCAATGCAAACCGTGCTCAAAGTGCCAGATGATCCGGTTTCTCATTTTGAGACCTGCTTCAGTAAAGATTGGATACAGCACGGTGTCCAAAGGTATGATGGCTCCACCATCCACGTAGTTACCTACTTGCCAGCAAATACTACCTTGGGGAGATAGGCACCTCACGCACTCATGAATAACAGCGGCCTGTTGCTCAAGATAGGTCTCCAACTTCAGTCTTTTTTCGTACTCTTTCCCGATGTTATAGGGCGGTGATGTGATGACAAGCATTAGTGACTCGTCAGGGATTTCTTGTAGCAACTCCAGACAATCGCCGGGATGCAGCACTATATTTTCTGAAGGCAAGAATTCTTCGGCTATTTTTCGAGTTTTAAACATGTTTCTATGATAACAATAGAGAATTCTATAGTCAATCTTTTCATGCTGTTTAATCTTTCAGCGAACAATTAAGTATACACCTCTGATGCAATATATCCCAA
>JAPLDV010000008.1 GCA_026391235.1 Bacteroidia bacterium
AAACTGTATTTTGTTTTGACAAATAATTATCGATTATGCTAAACCGAATATTAAAATACTTTCTCGAGCACCGTTTGGTCTCCGTCCTTTTGTTGGTCATCTTTGTGACCTGGGGGTTGGTTACGGCCCCATTCAACTGGAGTTTGGGGCCTTTGCCACGGGATCCGGTGCCGTTGGATGCCATTCCGGATATCGGGGAAAACCAGCAGATCATAGCGACCGAGTGGATGGGCAGGTCGCCGCGCGACATCGAGAACCAGGTTTCGTATCCGCTATCATCAGCTCTGTTGGGAATTCCCGGAGTTAAAACCATCCGCAGCACTTCCATGTTCGGGATGTCCTTTATCTACATCATTTTCAAGGATAATATTGAGTTTTACTGGAGCCGGTCGAGAATCCTCGAGAAACTCAATTCCCTGCCTGCCGGAACTTTACCTGATGGTGTTCAGCCCACACTTGGTCCGGATGCCACGGCCCTCGGGCAGATTTTCTGGTACACGCTGGAAGGACGCGATCCCAAAACAGGAAAGGCAACAGGCGGATGGGATCCACAGGAACTGAGAACGATCCAGGACTATTATGTCAAATACTCACTGGCTTCGGCCGAGGGTGTTGCAGAAGTAGCCTCGGTTGGCGGGTATGTGAAGGAATATCAGGTGGATATCAATCCTGAAGCCATGAAAGCATTCGGGGTTAATGTGATGGATATCATGAACGCGGTTAGTAAAAGCAACCTCGATATTGGCGCTGAGACCATTGAGCTAAACCAGTCGAAAACACTCGCGGACGGTACAGTTTCAAAAGTTACAGTAGTACCTTTTTACGATCGTACCGGCCTGATACAGGAAACAATAGGAACACTCGAATCTGCACTGTCTCATGAAATATTGATCAGCATTATCGTAATTATTCTATTAGTATTGAACCTGCAGGCTTCACTTATCGTATCGTTCCTGCTTCCGGTAGGTGTCCTCATGACTTTTATCCTGATGCGCCTTTTCGGAGTGGAAGCCAATATCGTGGCGCTATCCGGAATTGCCATTGCCATTGGTATCATGGTTGATATCGGCATTGTTGACGTGGAAAATATTATCCGGCACCTGGAGATGCCAGCGAACCGTAACGTTCGGGGAAAGGATCTGATTCAACTGATCTATACCGGTACTACTGAGGTAAGAGCTGCAGTAACCGTTGCACTTGCGACGACCATTGCCAGTTTCCTGCCTGTTTTCGCCATGGAAGCTGCTGAAGGAAAACTGTTCAGGCCGCTGGCTTTTACCAAGACCTTCGCAATCACTTCATCTTATGTCCTTGGAATGATCGTGCTGCCGATGCTGGCTTACTATATCTATTCAATACGCTTCGATAAGGAGAGATTCCGGAAAATTTGGAATATCATCATGATCCTTGCCGGGCCTGCCGCGGTTATTTTCCTGGGAAGCTGGCCGGCCCTGGTGCTTACCCTGATGGGAATAAACAATCTGCTCCGCAATCGGTGGCCCGAGGCACGCAGGGAGATGCCGAAATACATCAACATCGGTCTGACTATTCTGGTAGCTGTCTATTATCTTGCCGTTCAATGGCTGCCGCTTGGAACACATAATGGTTCTTCCGTAAATTTCTTTTTTGTTGCCGGGATAATCGGAATCATTCTGTCCATTTTGATGACCTTGGTTCATTACTATGAGCAGATACTCCGCTGGTGCCTGAATAATAAAGGTAAATTTTTACTGATACCGCTATTCACTGTGCTATTTGGCTTTTTGATCTGGCTCGGATTCGACAAATCATTCGGATTTGTGGGGAGCGGTTTTGAGAAGGCTGGTTGGAACATCCGGCAGACTGCTTTCTGGACGGGAGCAGTGAAGGCATTTCCGGGCGTTGGAAAAGAGTTCATGCCTGCCCTGGATGAAGGCTCATTTCTGTTGATGCCAACAAGTATGCCGCATGCGGGAATTGAGCGTAACATCGAATATGTGCAGCAACTGGATAAGCAACTTACCACCATTCCCGAAGTGGAAATGACTGTTGGAAAGTGGGGACGCGTAAACTCAGCTCTGGATCCGGCCCCTGTTCAAATGTTCGAGAATACCATCAATTACCGGTCCGAATACATTCTGGATGAGAATGGCCACCGTATGAAATTCAAAGTAGATAAGGTGGATAGGTTTATGCTGGCCGACGGTACCACATACGATCCGGAAACCGATGTATTCCGGCTGATCCCGCGTGAAAACCTGATCCCGGATAAGCGGGGTGAGTATTTCCGTCAGTGGCGCGCACATATCAAGGGTCCGGACGATATCTGGAACGAGATTGTTAAAGTGACGAACCTGCCGGGTTTGACCTCTGCACCCAAACTGCAGCCGATCCAAACCCGGTTGGTTATGCTCTCAACAGGTATGCGGGCTCCCATGGGATTAAAAGTTTACGGACCCGATTTGGAATCCATTGAAAAGGCCGGTCTGGAGTTCGAGCGTGTCCTGAAAGAGGTCCCCTCTATACAGCCATCCTCGGTGTTCTATGACCGGTCGGTCGGTGCGCCGTACATTGAAATTAAACTTAATCGCGAAGCTATTGCCCGTTATGGATTGATGGTCAATGATGTACAGAATGTTCTTCAGGCTGCCGTGGGTGGCATGGCCTTATCTACCACCGTCGAAGGTCGGGAACGATTTCCGATCCGGGTTCGGTATGCCCGGGAAT
>JAPLDV010000863.1 GCA_026391235.1 Bacteroidia bacterium
TCGTAGGGGAGGACCCGCGGGTCCTCCCGCCTGGAGATTCGGTTGATTTTATTTGGTATATTTGGGAGTTCCCTCCAATTAAAACTAACATCCATGAACTGTTTCGTTGCATGCATTTCAGGATTGCTGATGGCTCTGCCGTTAGTTGTTTTCTCCCAAGTAAGGACCTCTGATAAAGCCCCTTATGTGATCGACATCGTGGGGAATTTGAAGAATCACCGGGTGTTCAAGCTCTCGGAGATCGCAACCGATGTTTCCTATGTCCGCCTGGAAACCCGGCAGGATGTGCTTATCGGGTTTGGCTCGATCAAGCCGGCGGGTAAATACTTCATCGTTGGTACCTATAAGAAGCCGATCATGCTCTTCTCAAAGGAGGGGAAGTTTATTCGTACCATCGGGTTCATCGGAAAGGGCCCGGGGGAATACAAAGCTCCCTATCTGAATCAGGTCGATTCTGTTAAACAGGAGCTTTTTGTCCTGAGCAATGGCAACGACCGGATCTACAGGTACTCATTTTCCGGCAATCTGATGCAGGATATTCGCTTGCCCCAGTTATGCACCGATTTTTATCGGTTTGCCAATGGAAATCTGCTTTTAGCCACTCCTGACAACTATAAGCCCGATGGATTCTATCCGTTTATTTTGCTGGATCCGACGGGGAAACTCATCAAAGAAATTAAAAGTATTGAAGTCCCTGCCGGAAAAACCATTGCTTACGGAGTGCGGCCTAACTTAGAATCAGGCAGCAATGGTTGGGTGATTGTGACCAACTTCGGTCGCGATGTACTCTGGCAGATTTCACCAACGGGAGATATAAAGGCCTATGCTACTTTTCTGCTTGGTAAATTGAAAGCACCCGATGAATATTATTATGATTCGGCAAAGTGGAGCCAGAAGCCATTTGGTTTTTTTGCACTTGGGTTCGGGTGTCAGGAGGCCGGTCCCTTCATTCGGGTGTCCTATGCCTATGAAAGACAAACCTTTACAAGTTATCTTGATCCGCAAACGAAGAAGTTGTTTTTAAGAGATTCCACCGAAGCGGGAGAATATGGTTTTCATAACGACCTCGATGGCGGCCCTACTTTTGGCGGCACCCAATTCTTTAAGGAGGGTAATTACCTGTATACTTTTCTGATAGCGGTCGATATCAAACAGAACCGTAAATATTATGAAAAGCGGGAGTCTTTATATCCGGAAAAGAAAAAGGCATTGCTGGAAATGATTGATTCGTTGGATGAGGGTGATAATCCGGTGATTATGATCGTGAAACTGAAGCCGGGCAGAGTGCAGAAGTGACAAGATTCGGTTTGTACACCATGCATTAGAGTGCTGGGCGATACGATCCCGGCATTCGCCGGGATGACAACTCTTCGGTTGAAAAAACATATCTTTAAAAAATGCATTCAAATTTTACAATGATCACCCTATGAAACGTTTAGCCTTTATTCTATTCGTAATTTGCCTGCCGGCCCTGGCCTTCTCACAGAAAAAGTACGAACCCACCTGGGAGTCGATCGACAGCCGGCCGATCCCGGAATGGTACCAGGATGCCAAGTTCGGGATCTTTATCCACTGGGGTGTTTATTCCGTGCCGGCCTGGTCGCCAAAAGGAACCTATGCAGAGTGGTACCAGTACTGGCTGCAGCAGAAGACTTTATGGGGTAACGGCAAGTTCACCGGAAATGAAATTGTGGATTATCACAATAAAAAGTACGGAGAAGGAAGTTCCTATTATAACCTGGTGAATGATTTCACGGCCGAACTTTTCAATCCCGACGAGTGGGCCCAGCTGTTGGAGCAAGCCGGGGCGAAATATGTGGTATTAACCTCCAAGCATCATGAGGGCTTCTGCCTCTGGCCTAATGAAACAGCTAATAAAACCTGGGGTTTTCCGTGGAACTCAATGGTAGCCGGACCGAAGCGCGACCTGATCGGAGATCTTACGGTTGCGGTGAGGAAAACGTCGGTTAAAATGGGACTGTATTATTCCCTGTATGAATGGTATAATCCACTGTATAAATCGGATGTAAACAGATATGTTGCCGAGCACATGCATCCCCAGTTCAAGGATCTGATCACGCGGTATCATCCTTCCGTAATCTGGTCGGATGGCGATTGGGACCAGACCGCCGAAACCTGGAAATCACCTGAGCTGCTGGCCTGGGTATTCAATGAATCCGGATCGGGCGAAGATGTGGTGATCAACGACCGGTGGGGAAAGGGAACCCGTTTCCACCACGGCGGATTTTTTTCACCCGAATATGACCCGGCCTTCGAAAGCGAACGTACCTGGGAAGAGTGCCGTGGCCTGGGATTCTCTTTCGGGTACAACCGGCAGGAGGACGCTTTCGACTATATCAGCCCGCAAACCATCGTTTTATTATTGACTGATATCGTTTCACGCGGCGGAAACCTGCTGCTTGATATCGGTCCGGATGCCTCGGGTAAAATCCCTCCGATTATGCAGGACCGTCTTCTGGAAGTGGGTAAGTGGCTTAAAGTCAACGGTGAGGCCATTTATGGAACCCGGAAATGGACCCGCAGCTGCCAGTGGTCGGCCGGGGAACAGACCTATACCAAGGAAGGCCAAAACTATGCCGGGGCCGGGTTCATCCTGAAGCAGACGGTTAATCCCGATGCGGGCAAGGCTGTGA
>JAPLDV010000815.1 GCA_026391235.1 Bacteroidia bacterium
AAGATATTTTCCATTTGAATAAAACTCTTAAGGAAATCTCTTTGCAGAGTGGATACAAGCTTGAAAACTTGAAAGACAATATAAGCAAGGCAGCAAGTTAAATTCAGTGTCTGCACTTTGCTTGAAATCTAATAATTAATATTATTTTAAAATAGGGGCTGTTATGAAAAGAGTATTTGCATTTATAGTTTTTGTATTTGTTGTTAGCATTACAAATGCACAATGGTTTTGGCAAAACCCATTACCGCAAGGTAATATTTTAAATTGTGTCAAATTTGTTGACGCAACTACAGGGTTTGCGGTCGGTGATTGTGGTACGATATTAAAAACCACAAATGGCGGAATAGATTGGATAGCTCAGTCCCCAGGTACTGGTGATTATTTATTTTCTATCACTACTGTCCGGTTATTACTAAAACAAAATCAATTGGTTAGAAAATTCCTGAGTCAACTTGTTCAAATCTGTTCTGTCAAACAGCTGATTTAACTGGGTTTTCTCAAAAATTCCAAATGCAAAAACTTGTGACATTGTTTGTAAGCTTATTTTCAGATTTAATTTCGCTTTTATTATGGCAAGAAGGAGGTATACACAGACAGCTATCCATATCTGCAAATACACGGCATTCCTGCTTGTCCCGTAAAATATTTTTATTCGTAAATTCTGTTTTATCCATTTAAAAAATAATTCTATTTTCCATCGTTCTTTGTAAAGTTGTGTTATAATTATCGCCTTAGCTCTGGAGCTGTTTGTCAGGAATACCAAGGTCTTTGACGTTTCTTCATCGTGAAATTTAATTCTGCGCAAAGTATCCGGATAATCCTTGGCGGGATAAAAGCCATTTAAACGAATGGTCTGATCACAAATCAAACCCTTGTTCTTGTTGACCTTTCGTGAACTCAATCGCTCAAAATCCATTCCTCGTTTTGCTCTGGTTACAAAAAAGGCCCCGTCCTTGTGAATCCGGAATAACCGTTTGTAAGCGACATACCCACGATCCATAACATAAAAGGCACCCGGTTCATATTCCAGATCATCCATCACATTGACATCATGACAGAGGCCATCAGTGAGTTTGATGAAGGTTGGTATCGACCCTCTCAGATCAATAAGCGTATGCGCTTTAACGGCACCTTTGTGTTTCCGGAACTTAGCCCATGGAAAAAGACTCAGGCACAATTCAATGCTGGTACTATCGAGCGCATAAGCCATATTGTCGATATCAACATTGAAATTGTTATCGGTCTTATACAGCGCACGTGCTTCTGGAATCAGAACTTGGGCAAAGTCAGCAAAGATTCGCCAGTCCCTGCTTTCATTTGCGTCAGCCAAGGTGGACCTTTTGATCAGGCTGCGAAAACCAGCATGATAGAGTTTCTCGGGAATAGCATTCAAACAGGCTTCAATTTCACGCAGGCTTTCTTTGTTGGTCACCTGTGCAAACATCATAACCATCAACTGCTGGCGACAATTAAAGTGCTGAACCTTATAATTGCCATTGTATCGCTGGACGCACTTATCAAACTCGTACCATGGTAGAAATGACATCAACTGGGCAAAAACTGTTTTACCGGAATTCATCGGACCTCCTTTTTGGCAAAGATCGGATGAATTTCAAATCAAAAAATCAAAGAACGATGGTTTATTTATTGTATATTAATAAGTTACAGCGTTTTCAAAAATCAACAACCGGACAGTAGTGTTTTGTACTGAAGAATCATATTTCAGTTTACCAAGCAAACTGACGTATTCTTTTGGAGC
>JAPLDV010000827.1 GCA_026391235.1 Bacteroidia bacterium
CACCCCAACCCCTCCCTTTTTCAGGGAGGGGCTCCTCTCTGAGGGAAATCCGGAGCTCATTCCCCCCTCCCTTTTTCAGGGAGAGCCTGCCCCGGCGAAGGCCGGGGGGGCCAGGGGGTGGGTACTTTCGGAACATTTTAACAACTAATTTTTGACCAATGAAAAATATCTTCCTGATTCTGGCACTGATCCTGACCGTATCCTGCGCCAATAATTACCCGGGATCGCGCAAGCTGGTTTGGAGCGATGAGTTCAATGGTACCGGGTTGCCCGATGCCTCGAAATGGAGTTACGATACCGATGGGAATGCCTCCGGCTGGGGAAATAATGAATGGCAGAACTATACTTCCGGGCGAATTGAAAATGCTTATCTGGAGAAAGGTATGCTCCATATCAAAGCGATTAAGGAACCCACCGGCGATAAGCAGTACAGCTCCGCACGGTTAGTCACCAAAGGCAAAGGCGACTGGCGGTTCGGCCGGATAGAAGTCAGGGCTAAATTGCCGGGCACCCGCGGTATCTGGCCCGCCATCTGGATGCTGCCCACCGGTTGGGAATACGGCGGATGGCCTAAATCCGGAGAGGTGGATATCATGGAGCACGTAGGGTACATGCCCGATTCGGTATTTGCTTCGGTTCATACCGAAAGCTATAATCATATTATCCGCACCCAGCGAACCAAAGGCTTTTATCTGCCCGATCTGCATGAACAGTTCCATGTGTATGCAGTTGAATGGGATTCCACCATGATAAGGGCTTTTGTGGATAATAAAATGTACTTTTCATTTAAAAGAGAAGCGGCTGATCCTAAAAAATGGCCCTTCGACAAAAAATTTCACCTGCTGCTGAATGTTGCCGTCGGCGGGAATTGGGGCGCTGTGAAAGGGGTTGATGAAACCGGATTTCCACAGGAGATGATCGTTGAGTATGTGAGAATATATCAGTAAAATTTTGCAATGACCACATTATCAGGATATTATAAATTTCTGGCCTTAACAGTTTTTTTGGCCGCAATTCAGATTTTATCCGTACAAGCGCAATACACTGCGCTGGTTTGGTCGGATGAATTTGATTACACCGGGCTACCTGCAGCAACCAAATGGACCTGCGAAGAAAGAAATAGCGGGTGGGTAAATAATGAGCTGCAATATTATACCATGAACCGGTTGCTGAATGCCCGGGTTGAAGGCGGTGTCCTGATCATTGAAGCGCACAAGGAGAGCTATGGCGGAGCCGATTACACATCGGCAAGGCTGGTTTCAATCGGTAAGGGCGATTGGCTGTACGGAAGATTTGAAATCAGGGCCAAACTTCCCGGCGGAAGAGGTACCTGGCCCGCTATCTGGATGCTTCCTACCGACTGGGCCTACGGCAACTGGCCGGCGAGCGGTGAGATCGACATCATGGAACATGTGGGTTATGAGCCGATGAAAATCTTTGGCACGGCCCATACCATGGTGTATAATACTCCGATGGGGACGCAGAAAGGCAGCTCGGTAACCGGCCCCGACTGGGAAACCGCGTTCCACGTATATGCCGTGGAGTGGTCGGCCACGAAGATCGATTTCATTGTTGATGATACTGTTTATTACACTTTCAATAATGAAGGCGGCTGGGAAAAGTGGCCTTTCGACAAGCGGTTTCATTTTGTCTTGAATGTGGCAGTCGGCGGCACCTGGGGCGGAGCCCAGGGAGTGGATCCAGCCATTTTTCCCACGCACATGGAAATTGATTATGTACGGGTCTATCAGTCGGCTGATCTTAAAATTTCAGGGCCGGCCTATCTTGAACCCGGGCAAACGGCAAAATATCAGGCCACCCGTTTCACCGATGCGGTTTATGACTGGCATGTACCGGCTGATGCTGAGATCACCGCGGGAATAGGAGCTTCAGAAATCACCGTAAAGTGGGGGATATTTGAAGGGGATATATCTTGCAATGTGGTCATTGGCTCAAACACAGTAAGTGCAACCAATTTTATTAAAACAGTTTCGGTACCCTCTGAGAATACATATTGGTTTGGCAATCTCACCGATGGGAACACATCTGATCTTGCAGCATACACTTCAGACGGAAGCACATACCAATTCTTCGAGTTGAATGAAAGCCTCAAGGTAGTATACCATACTGTTACCCCCGGCAGCTGGCCCAAATTTGAACTCACCCTGCCAAGGCCGGTCAACCTGAAGAACCATCCCTATTGCGTGATAAATCTGAAAACTTTTAACCTGAGCCGTTCCGTATCGCTACGGTTTGATTTTGCCGATGTCAACGGTGTGGAAACCAATGCCACACCCGTTTTCAGGCCTACTATCACAGCTGATGGCCGTTTCCATACCTATCAGAATAATTATACCGGAAGATGGTTGTCGTCGTCACCGGCAGCCGGACAGACCGTTGATTCCACCCGAATTATCAAACTAACGACTTACATTAATGGCGGTGTCATGGGTCAACCAAATAAAACTGACAGTATCTGGATTGAAAGTATACGGTTTTTAACCAGTCCGCTCACTTCGGTTGAACAGCAGGAGATTCCGGAATTTGGGATACGGATCTATCCAAACCCGGTAACCGACCGGTTGTTCGTTATTTCTTCTGATATTATTGAAGAAATTGAAGTGTTTGATGTACGGGGAGTGCGG
>JAPLDV010000814.1 GCA_026391235.1 Bacteroidia bacterium
ATTTTGAAGCAATTAATTTTTATGATTGCTGCGTCTCTTGCTGTTCTCTATTTTACTTATCTGATCGTGAATTGGCTGCCGCTGTACAGCACGTTCGGATTAAAGCAAACGCCTGTTTACGCAGGACTGCTGTTGGTTTCGCTTTATCTGAGTTGTATTGGTTTATTCTTCAGTCCCTTGGGAGCAATGATTACGCGCCGGTACGAACGTGAAGCCGATAAGATGGCAGTAGAATTGGTAGGAACATCAGAGTCGATGATTAATGCCCTTAAACGATTAGCCAAAGACAACCTGAGCAATCTGCATCCCCATCCCTTGTATGTCTGGTTTTATTATTCGCATCCGCCGCTGATAGAACGGATTGAATATTTGAAGGCAATGGATAAAAAAGCTGCCTATACTTGAACATACAGTAATTGTTCAAGTAAAACTTGTTTCGTTTCTTTCACCTACTAATGTTCAGTCGAGGGCAGTTATTAGAATTGAGGATTACTGATAAAAACATTTGATAGCGTTTATAAATAAAAAAGCAAATAAAGAACATACTCTAAACATAAGAAAGCTTAAGTCTAACGCATACTAGGCCAGTAATGATAAAGATATACGGAGGTTGTTAGTGGTAAATATCAATGGTAAAGATTTGACCATCAATCTACCAACTAAAAAACCAATAGAGCCTTTGCTCAATTTAAAACGAATATTATTTACATGCGTACAGCGTTCATAATTAGATTAATATTTGCATGATTACTGTGGCACACTAATAAATTTAGATCTTTAGAAGCTTGACAAGTAATAAAGTGTGTATCTGGCTCGCTTGTATCGTTTGGATTGAGTGTTACAGATCCATTTGTACTCACTGTAAAAGTTCCATTAGCTGAAGCAGTAGCTAATGAATTATCACAACCGCCATACCCACTACCGGAAACAGAATAACTACCAGCTGCTGTTAAAGTCAAAGTACCATGTACAGAAGAACTACATACGATAGAGGGTATATTAGAATCCCCCGTTGTATGTATTTGTGTTTCCAGAGACGTCATTCCATAATTTCCAGCTAAAGTACCAGCAGTTGCGGTTTGTCTATTATTAATAGCTGCAAAGTTAGCGTTTACCTGGCTTGAACTTATAGTTGTTCCTGATGTAAATATGTTAGGGAAAGTCACATCTCCTATTGCTACACGAAATGTTCCAACAAATAAAATTAATACGCTTAAACTAATCAATATCCCTTTCCAGCTTATACGTGAGTTCATTTTTTATTCTCCTTTGTTTTTTTACGATTGTAAAATCATTTTTTTGTGAATTGATAATCATATTCAAACTTGTCTTCTAATTATTAAAAAATAATCAGCAATTGATCAAGGTTATGGCCCCCATGTGTCATTGTCCCATTTTGATACATCCATTATTCCTGCTGTAGAACTTACAACGGTCCACATCGCATATAGGGTCACATTTGCCTTATCTATCGTGACGGTCAGTCCCGGTGCATAGGTCGTCCCGGATCCGTTTTCTTTTGTGTTCCAACCTGTAAAGGCATATCCGTTTTTTGTGAGAGTTCCACTTCCGAGAACGGTAACCGTCGCCCCTGTTTGGTAGCGGTTGCTATCGGTAGGCACACTTCCGCTGCCTGTGTTTGCTTTATAGGTTACCTTGTACTTGGCGTTTGTACCACCCCCACTTCCATTGCCCCCATCACCGCCACCGCTGCTGCATGTGATTAGAAAAAATGCTGAGAAAACTACTAATAAAATACCCGCAATAAATTTAATACTTTTCATACAACCCCCCTTTAAGTTTAAGTTCGTACTGAATTTTTATTGCTTCTTAAAATTACTTTTCATGAAACTCAAAAAATAAATTTGTATGGTAAAAGTTAAAATTTAACACTGAAAAATCTGTAATATATAAAAGTAATTTGTTGCATAAGGAATTGGTAAATTTTGATTTGAAAAAATTAATAAGGGGAAATCTAGTTTAGATAGAATTGATGATAGCATGATTAATCTCCTTTTTAGTTAAAAAATAGGAACACTAATCAACGGTAATTAAGGCCATAATCAAAATACATTTTTTTATATACTCTTAATTTTTAATCTGTAAAGAAGAAATTTTAGTCATTTTTTATTTTCTCGTCTTTTCATTTTGTCATAGAAAAAACATCACATAAACTACAATTAATTTTTTTACGGCGACTTATTCATTACTAGTTGAAATGTTGTATAATCGTTAAGATTGACAATTTATTGACTTCAGGAAGTAATGCTTAGGAATGCATGAGATGACAAATATAACTTGATGCTGGCCTGCGCCGGCATGACGAAGGGTAGGGCGCGTTAAATAACGCGCCCTATGATTTTATGAATAAGTTATTTTTTCCCGTAGCCAATCGTTTTGGCCGATTGAGCAATAGCGTCTAATACGGAAGGATCGTCAATGGTAGATGGTACGACATAATCCTTGCCGTCAACTATTTTGCGCATGGTGGCACGCAGGGTTTTCCCTGACCGCGTTTTCGGCAATGCCCTTACCACAGCGGCTTCTTTGAAGCAGGCCAGCGCTCCGAGTTCGGAACGAACCATCTGGACGAGTTCCTTGATAATGTCGTTCGGATTGCGGTCCACGCCCGCCTTAAGCACGACGAATCCAACGGGAACCTGCCCCTTCAGTTGATCCTCGGCGCCGAAAACAGCGCATTCTGCCACATCCTTGTGCTTGGAGACTATTTCTTCCATAGCGCCTGTGGACAACCGATGTCCCGCGACGTTGATGACATCATCGATGCGTCCCATAATGAAGATGTAACCGTCTTCATCAAAACGTCCGCCATCGCCGGTAACATAATAACCCGGCCTCTCCATGACATACTCCAGATAACGTTTGTCATCCTCCCATAATGTGGGCAGGCATCCCGGAGGAAGGGGAAGCTTGATCACCACAGATCCTTCTTCGCCGTCGGGAAGCAGGTTTCCGTCGGCATCTAGAATCTGCACATTATAGCCGGGAACCGGTTTTGTCGGTGAGCCTGCCTTGATGGGGAACCTTTCAGTGCCCATGCAGTTGGCGGCGATAGGCCAGCCGGTTTCCGTCTGCCACCAGTGATCCACCACGGGAATCTTCAGCATGTCGCTTGCCCAGTGATAGGTGTCGGGATCTAGGCGCTCGCCTGCCAGAAAAAGATATCTGAGGCAACCGATATTATATTTTTTCAGAAAATCGCCGTTGGGGTCTTCTTTCTTGATGGCGCGGAAAGCCGTAGGAGCCGTGAACAAAAC
>JAPLDV010000051.1 GCA_026391235.1 Bacteroidia bacterium
AAACAAAACTAAAGATGGATGCGGGGAAGCTGGTGGTATTGGACCGGAAGGATTGGCCGGGAGCGTGCGAGGAGCGGATGGTCTGGAATATCAGAGCCTTGAAAAATCTGGTGCGGAAACAGCGGTAACCCAAAGGACCGCAGAGATTCAATATTTAAATTAGCTGGTAATAATATATAATTTTAATAATGTAATATTTATTGAAATATAATATATTTGTATTGCAATATATTAAAGATGGACAAGCTTTTGTTACAATCATTGATCATCTCCCACAGGGAACGATTCCTTACTGATAAGGGACTGGCTCCGAGGGAGGTTCTGAATCAGCTTAATCCATTGCTCAGGCAGAAGGAGGTGCTGTTTTTCAGCGGCATTCGCCGGAGTGGTAAATCCAGCATTATGTCGCTGCTTGCCAGGGATTTGATCGCAAAAGGGCTAATACTGCCAAACCAGATTCTATCGCTGAATTTTGAAGATGAACGGCTTATCCGTTTCGGAGTGGAGGATTTTGAATCCTTGTACCAGGCTTTTCTTGAGCTCGACAATCCTCAGGGCAAAAAGTGGTTCTTCCTGGATGAGTTGCAGGTTATACCCGGATGGGAGCGCTGGGTTCACCGAATGTATGAATTCGAGGATGTCAAGATCTTCATCACCGGGTCAAACAGCTCATTGGGTAACTCAGTTCTCAGTTCTGCTCTCACAGGCCGGAACCGGGAGTTTAGGATTCACCCGTTTTCATTCAGCGAGTATCTCCTGATGAAAGGTGTTGGGATAGCAAGTCCTGTGGATCGGCTCCTGCCGGAAGAGGCATCAGGGTTAAAGCGTGAATTTTCAAACTATTGCAAGCTCGGCGGGTTTCCGGAAGTGATTAAAAACATGGATGTTACAATTGTAGATGCCTATTTTAAAGATATCATGCACCGTGATGTCATAACCCGTCATCAGATCCGTAATGTCAGGGAAATCCGTGAGTTGTGCCTTTATTTGATCACGAACAGCGGCAATCTTTTAAGTTATGAATCTTTGCGGAAGATGCTGCAGGTGAAAAGCGTTTCGACTATCCGAAATTACCTGGAGGTATTGAAAGAAGTGTACCTGGTTCATGCCTTGAGCTTGTTTGATTTTTCTGTCAAGAAGCAGATATTCAATCCTGATAAGTATTACGTGACGGACCTGGGATTTTACCAGGCGCTGTCGTTCCGTTTTTCCGAGAATCTGGGTAAGGTGCTCGAAAACATTGTATTGCAGCAATTGATCCGATATCACGACGATTTATACTATTGGAGTTCAGCCAAGGGAAAGGAGGTTGATTTCCTGGTACGCAACAAGAGCGTCCTGATGGAGGCCATCCAGGTCACTTACGACCTGAATCCGGAAAATCGCGACAGGGAATTGTCGGGATTGATTGCGGCTGGAAAGGAATTGGGTATTTCCAGATTGAAGGTCCTGACGTATGACCAGGAGGATCGTATCCAATCGGAGGGATTTGAAATTCAGGTTATTCCGGTGTGGAAATGGCTACTTAGGTAAATATCCGGGTAATTCAAGAATGCGATCAAGTTTACGTGAAAAATTGAAATGAGATTTAAAATTTTCAATGTAATCGTTTATTTTTGGATATGGTTTGTGCACTGGGGGATTTCATGAGGATTCTAAATGAGCGGGAGCCGGGGGGGCTAATGAATAAAACCTGGTTCTGTTTTTCCGTTGTTGTCCTGCTTGCTGCATGCCACCCGGCGTCAAAAAACCCGGACGAGCCTGTTCAACAACTGGAGACAATCGATCTCACCAATCTCTGGGCCAATCCGCAGGAGGTTAAACTTTCAACCATTGCCGACAGTGTTTTTTATATCCCACTGGAAACAAAAACGGGTTGTTTTTTAAGCCACTGGGATCACCTTCATGTGGAAGTTTTAGAAAAGTATTTGATTGTATATGAGGAGGATAATGTTTTGAGGTTGTTTGACAGGGACGGAAAATATCTGTTGACTTTTGGAGGAAAGGGTAAGGGGCCCGGTGAATATACGGTCGCCAGGGAATTCACCTGGGATGAAGAGGCCAATCGTGTGTATATCTCGGATTTTTATAAGAAAAAGGTTATTGTTTTTGATTTCTCCGGAAAACTGATTAAGGAGTTCGATCCACAAAAGAATCCATGCGAAATTACCGTAAGTCCGAATCATGATATCGGATTGCTTTATCTTTCCTTTGGAAACAAAAGGGATACGGCAAGATTGGAATGGTTAACACCGGAAGGTAAATTGATTGAGAAAATCCAGTTATATCAGAACAGACTTTATGCACACACTGCCACCTGGGGATTAACAGAATTGTATTGGATCAATGGAAAATTACGCATTACAGAGCCTCCGTTCGATACTATTTACCAATTGGATCAAGTTAGCAGGTTCGTTGGCATAACGAGAATTATTCAAGGACCTAATGCCATTCCCAGGGAAGTTTGGTTTAATGAGGAACGGTGGAAAAGAGAAGCCTGGGATTATCGGCCAATAGATCGGGTGCTCGATTGTGAAAATTCCGTTTTTCTTAATAGTACCGGAAAAGGTTTTTGCAGATTTCTTTACAATAAGTTGACCAAAGAAACATTCCAGGTCAGGTGGACTCAGAGGAAGGGTGTTTGGTTCGAAGGCTTATGTAATGATCTTGATGGAGGATTACCCTTTTGGCCGAGAGCCCGTACAAAGGATTATTTAGTGGTATGTACAGCCTACGATGATATAGAATCTTACTTTAAAGGATGTTCCATGACTGAGCCGGATTCCCTGGTAAATCCTGTTTTGCATAAAAGGTTTGTTGCAATGGCCAACGGATTGAAAGAGAATGATAATCCGGTTGTTGTAGTTGTTAGAATGAAGAAATAATGGCACAACACGAAAAATTCCGTTTTAAATCAGCCACTGAGCTGATTGCCAAAGCCCGGGAGCTGGAGCTAGATCTGCCCTGGTCGGATTCGGTTGAGGTATTGCTGCAACCAGCTGTTATTCAGGGTATCCGTGTGCTGAACCGCCTGACCGTTCAACCGATGGAAGGATTTGATTCCGATGAGAACGGTACGCCGGGTGAACTGGCGTTCCGTCGGTACGGGCGTTATGCTGCCGGTGGCAGCGGATTGATCTGGTTCGAGGCGTGCAGCGTGACTCCCGATGGGCGATCGAACCCGCATCAGATGATGATCACCGAAGATAACGTTAATCATTACAAGAGATTAACCGATCATATCCGGAAAACTGCTGAAGATACATTTGGCAAAAATCATCATCCTTTCCTGGTACTGCAGCTTACCCATTCCGGCAGATACAGCAGATCCGACGGCGATTTCCACCCTAAAATCTTTTCCGATAACCCTTCTCTGTCATCCCCGCGAACGCGGGGACCCCTTGACGCTGAACGAATGCCTTCTCTGTCATCCCCGCGAACGCGGGGACCCCTTGACGCTGAACTGAGTTTTTTCTATACCGACTCCGAAATCGATTCCATCAAAGCTGCTTTTATCGAGGGTGTCAGGCTCGCCGAACAGTCCGGCTTTGATGCTGTGGATATCAAGGCCTGTCACGGTTACCTGTTGCACGAAATGCTCTTTGCCTACGATCGCACAGACAGCCGTTACGGTGGTTCGTTCGATGGACGAACGCGATTACTCCGTGATGTTTTGAACACCCCCTCGAAAATCATTAAGGCGGTTCGGCTGAGTGCTTTCGATCTCATTGCGCATCCTTATGGGTTTGGCATGAACCCTGATGGATCTTCAGAAATTGAATTGACTGAGGTTAAAAAACTGATCGCAGAATTTTCTCCCCTCGTGCCGCTCTGGAACATCTCGGCAGGGGTCCCGCGGCACAATGCTCATATCGGCCGGCCGTTCGACCGGGGGACATTCAATGCCGCACCGCCCGAAGAACATCCGCTTGCCGGCATCACCCGGCTGATCAGCATCACCGGCGAACTTCAGCAAACATTTCCCGACCTTCATTTCGTAGGCTCGGGATATTCCTGGCTTCGACAATATTACCCCAATGTTGGGGCTGGTGTCATCAATCAGAATAAAGCCTCATTTATCGGTCTTGGCCGCAGCTCCTTCGCTTACCCGGATTCACCCAAAGACTTGATAATGAAAGGGAAGCTTGATCCGAAGAAGGTGTGCATTTCCTGCTCGAAGTGCACCGAGTTCATGAAGCTTAATGTTCCGACAGGCTGCGGGGTTCGGGACGATTGGTACAAGTGCAGTAGGCAGTCTGCCAGAGGTTGCGAGTAGAGACGTCTCTACTTGCGTCTTTGCAATAAGCAGTAAAAACGAGGGAAGAGGGCAATTATGAAACTATTTTATTAATTTGACAAGATGATAATTAAAGAATGTGCCAATGTGCCAATGTGCCAAAATGGACGCAAGTATACGTCCCTACAATCATCCGCTTCACGCTTCACGCTTCACGAATAATAGCATGCCTCCATGGAACATAAAGTCAACACCCTCATCATCGGCTCCGGCGCTGCCGCGCTTAATGCTGCGCTGTGCCTGTGGGAATCAGGAGTGCGCGACATTGTGATCGCTACGGAACAGTGGGGCGGGGGTACTTCGAATAACGCCGGGTCGGATAAGCAAACGTACTATAAGTTGTCGCTGGATCCATCGGTGCCGGATTCGGCGTTTGAAATGGCAGCCGACCTGAGCCGTGGCGGTGCCATGCACGGGGATATCGCACTTTGTGAGGCTCAGCATTCATTGCAGGCCTTTTATAACCTTGTGCGGCTGGGCGTTCCTTTCCCGCACAATCAATACGGATCTTATCCCGGCTATAAAACCGATCACGATCCCAGGGCCCGCGCCACATCAGCCGGACCGCTCACCTCGCACCTGATGTTTCAGTGCCTGGCCCGGAAGGTGAAGGAATACGGCATCATGGTGCACGATGGGATCGTTGTGGTTGAACTACTGACAAGGCAAGCACCTGAAGGAATGGAAATTACCGGTGCAATCGGGATCGATAACGCCAGAACTGCAGAACCCGGCCACGGAATGGTCGTCTATCATGCTATTAATGTGATCCTGGCAACCGGCGGCCCTGCCGGAATCTACCGCGATTCCGTCTATCCCCTCAGCCAGACCGGCTCCATAGGGATGGCGCTCAAAGCAGGGGCAAAGGCACAGAACCTGAGCATCTCTCAGTTCGGCATCGCATCCGTAAAGTTTCGCTGGAACCTGTCGGGTTCCTATCAGCA
>JAPLDV010000092.1 GCA_026391235.1 Bacteroidia bacterium
TGCCTGAATGTTTTTCCGTCAACCTCATGCTGAAGGAGGGTCAATCGGGTGATACTTTAAAAGAGGCGCTGGTCGGGAGGGAAGATGATGCCAGCAAGGAACATGTTGTTGCCGGACCGCGATCCTACGACGGATCCTATACTGAACTGGAATTGGTATGGCGGAACATTCATGTGCGGGTACAAAGCGCTGCGCAACTCAATGAATTGTATATGCAGATTACCCCCATCAAAACCATGCCCGGTGATTCACTGCTCATCGTTCCGAAAATGTTGTGGGGTCGCAAGGGTGATATAACCGTCGACCGGAATAAGATAACCGTTCAGGGCCTGCCAGGTACCAAATGCATGTATGTGAACGGTGACGGGTGGAAAATGGGTCCCGGAAATATCCGGGTATCACTCGGAAAGGTTTTTACACTATCATCCAATTTTTCAAAGTCGCTGAAAGATGTTGAAAAGATCATTTTACGGGCAAAAGCAAGCCAGGAGAAAGAAAGACTCAAGTTCAGCAAGGCCCCGGAATTGTACGATGCCATGCATGCTGTCCTTGCTTGGAATACCACATATGACCCCATCAACAACAGGGTTATATCTCCCGTTAGCCGCAATTGGTCCGGACCTTCCGGTGGCTGGGTGTTGTTTGACTGGGACAACTATTTTGCAGCCTATATGTTTTCGCTGGAGAACAAAGAGCTGGCCTATGCGAATGCCATTGCGATCACAAAGGAGATCACTAAAAAAGGATTCATTCCAAATAACTCACAGCCGGGACATAAGAGTGAGGACCGTTCGGAGCCTCAGGTCGGGTCTTTGATTGTCAGGGAGATTTTTAGAAAATACCAGGAAAAATGGTTCTTACAGGAAGTGTTTGATGAATTATTAAGCTGGAACCGATGGCGTGCTGCTAACCGGGATATAGACGGATACCTGGTTTATGGCACTGATCCTTAGGCTAACCGGGATATAGACGGATACCTGGTTTATGGCAGTGATCCTTATGATTATGGAAATAGCAAATATCGTTCTGCCACAGAATCAGGAAAAATGAAGGCGGCCAAATGGGAGTCAGGGATGGATAATTCTCCGATGTGGGATGATGCAGTTTTTGATAGCACAAGCCATCGTATGCTGCTTGCCGATGTGGGTTTGATGAGCTTGTACATCAATGATTGCCAGAACCTCTCCGAAATTGCGGCCGTTTTGGGGGAAAAAGAAATTGTAAAGGAGCTGGCTTTAAGGGCAGCAAAGTATTCAGCGAAGCTTAAAACGCTCTGGAATGAGGAATTTGGCCTTTACCTGAACAAGGATCTGGTAACCGGAAAATTCAGTTACCGGTTATCACCAACCTTGTTTTATCCGCTGCTTACAAAAGTACCTGATCAACGCCAGGCTGAACGAATGATCAAGGAGCATTACTTTAATCCTAGTGAATTTTGGGGTGAGTTTATCATGCCTTCCATTGCCCGGAATGATTCAGCCTTCAAGGATAACAAATACTGGAGAGGCAGGATCTGGGCGCCTTTGAATTTCCTTGTTTAC
>JAPLDV010000534.1 GCA_026391235.1 Bacteroidia bacterium
AGCGTCATTTGTTTTTTTGGGATATTCATTTATAAAAGTATTTAATAGAGGGTTTATCCTGATATCAAAAGCAGTGTATGTATCGTTAATGAGAAGACACATAGTTGCTTTTGTTTGTGTATCATAATAGACACCCGAAGAATATCCCATCATTTGTCCTTTATGACAATAGGTCAAATGATCTTTATAAATGGTTTTCTTAATTCCAAGGCCGCAAAAAGTGGTGGATTCAAAATCGGTAAACTCAAGTAATGATTCCCTTGAAATGACTTCCCCATTAAACAAGGCCCGGTACCATTCCACCATTTCCTGAGCGGTAGAGAGCATTGCCCCGGAACCGTGAAAATAGCTGTATTCTGATGTCATCGGGGAATTTTTAACCTCACCTATATTATACCACCATTCGCGTGCTACCGGTCCGTTGTATGGTTCATATGCCCCCGCAAAGGTGCTTGTCATATGTAAAGGATCAAAGATAATGTCGTGGAGGTTTTGAATCCAGCTTTTACCGGTGACCGCTTCAATTACCATTGCCCCCAGTGAAAAATTGGTATTGGAATAGTGATAGGATGCCCCTGGTGAAAAATACGGATCTACTATTGTGGCCAAGACTTCCTGGGGTGTCCAAAAGCGGAGGGTATCATCCAGAATTTGGGTCATCAGGTTCGAAGCCTCCGCAAAATTAAAGATCCCGCTTTGGTGCGAAAGCATTTGGCGGATTGTAATTGTGGAATCGACATTTGGATACTTTGGAAGCCATTGATAAAGATGGTCGTCCAGCGAAAGAAGACCCAGTTCCTGTAATTTCAAAAGCATAACAGCGACGAATGCCTTCGTGTTACTGCCTATCCCAAACCGCATATCCCTGGTAATCGGAACACCTTCCGATGAAATTCCTGATACTGCGGTGAACAGTCCTTGTCCAGGCGCCAAAACAGCCAGGGATGCACCTTTTATCCCGGTTGCAAGGCCCACGCTGTCCAAAACGGTTTGAAACCGATTGGCCCACACGGGATCAAATGTCGAACTTGCCTGGTATTTCACATGCTGACTGACACCATCAGAATCCTGGGCGATAGAATTCATCCTCATGAAAATTGTGAGGGAAATGATTAACAATGTCTTCATTTTTTTCATGAACATAGATTTTCACAGTAACCAATCGCACCTACTTCAAGAGTACGAAGCTCCTTCAAATATAATGTTTTTATCGCCGAGCCAGGGATAGTTTTGGCGACTGACGATGACGAATACCGCTTTTCCTGATTATTCGCAAGCTCATGAGAACGCTTCGCTAAGTTCCGTGCGGTGGGGGTTATTCTTTTGCGTGATACCGGACTCCACGCCCTTCGCCAGTTTTCAGCAATAAACCTTCTTTAACCAAATAGGCAAGGTCTTGTTTCAATGTGTTCCGGGAGTAATCTTTTAACTGGCTTTCGAGTTCACCGACCTGTGCGGTTTTCCGTTCTTTAATGTATGCTAAAACAACCTGTTGGCGGTCATTTAGTGCAGTTTTCAGCTTGCTGTAAGTTTCATATTTTGCATCAAGCCTTTGGGTTAGTATAATCAGGCATTCTAAAAAAACAAAATCCAGCTATCAATACGCTCGTTTTCTTTTCCCCTGTTTGCCTGGCCTTCCATCAATGCCCTATAATAGCCTTCTTTCTTGGTTTCTATCACATTTTCAAAAGATACGTACTGGATAAACTTGTAATCCTGTTTCATCAATGGCAACGAAGTTAAAAGCCTTGATAAACGGCCGTTACCGTCTTGATACGGATGAATAGATAAGAACTCGTAAACAAATGCTGCTGTAATCATTAGCGGGTGTAAATCTTTCTTTTCCAGCCGTTCGGTTGTCCATGCAATTAAACCCAGCATTTCATTGGGCGTCAGATGTGGTTCTGTTGTCCTGAAAATAGTCCGTTGAGTACCATCGGGATAATTTGCCACTACCTGATTAGAAAGGTTTTTATATTTCCCTTTGCGGGTCTGATTTACTTTGCTGTCCTTCAATGGCTTTCCAGTTGCCTTTAAAGGTATCAATGATACTAAGTTGTTGACTTATTTGCTGATAAACCGTACTGCTAAAGTCCAGTTTCATCTTCATGTTATTAGATATATCCATTTTGTATCCAATTTTATCCAATTTTAAAAGTGAGCAAAAACTTGAAGTAGCAAAATGCGATTTCAAAACATCATTTTAAAGGGTGAAAGAGCTCCAACTGCATAGTTAGGATCTGTTAATAGATCAGTTCCCGTTAGTGGCGTACTGCATGGTCAGGTTTTGCGGCCCGGATACGGAGGTCAGCCGGTTGAGGCCCGTATCGAAGGTGAAGCTCTCGCTCTTGCTCCGGAGGTAATCCTGCCGTGAGATGGGGTTGGCCGTGGTGGCGTTGAACGCGGTGCGGTAATCCTGCCGGTAGGCGGTGCCCACCCGGGCCTTTCGGCTGGTGGGGTACCCGTAGCTGTTGTAGGCATACTCGCCGATCAGGCTGGATCCCATGGTGGTGCCGGTTGGTTGCATTCGTTCGTTCATTCCGGTTATTGTCCAGGAGGCGCCGCCCGCTGTAACCGAGGATAGGTAACCGTAGGGGTTGTACACATTGGTTTCAACGATCCCCGACGGGTGGGTGAATCAAAAATCATAAATAGTCCTTTGGTTTCAGTTTGGCCAGTAGAAGAATCTCCTTGCAAATCGCCAGGAATGGTTCCAGGTTTCGTTCTTTTGTTTCAGAGGTTTGACTCCAAAAACTGAATGAAATTCTATCCATTGGAACTACCAATTCTAAACTTTCAACGGAACCGTCTGTACCCAATATTGGATTTGAGGGGTTCATCCCAACAAGTAATTGTTCGGTTGATAAACCTTTCACCATCGCGCCTAGTTTATTAAATTGTAATATACTCATAGAATAGGAGATATTTGCTTCAGGTCTGATAACCCAAGCTGAATCAGGGAATGGTTTTGTTCTGATTTCAGCGATTGCTGTACTATCATTTATTTGGTTCAAATCAATTCGCGTGTAATTCGGCTTTTTGAGAGAGCGGCCTATCTCAAGTGTTATCTGGAAAGCATTGAACTGCCCAAAAGAGGATTGCGTTATGACCAGAATCAAACCAAAACAGAAATATTTCATATTTAATGTATGAGACTTGTTGACCACATGATATTAAATGGCGAAAAAATGCTGGAAAAGTTGTAATTCAATTTACCTTCAACTCCAGAATTTGTCCAATAATGGATATTCCCTTCTCTGGTACCCAAGTACAATGTCATTTGATTTATCTCTCCGTTCTTTGCAAAATATGTTAGATTCTGTCTAAGTGAAAGATCTGTTTCCTGAATATTCGTATGAGCAGCAATCGCATCTTGAATATTCGAAAAATGATCATAACCAAACTCCTGATGAGTATGATAATCAAAAAGAGCATCGGAGTATTGATTTCCATCTACTGTTACGTTGTTCTCACTGCCTAATTTGGAAACATTGATGCCACCGTTTGAATTTGGAATAAACCTGCCTTCCCGATTCCAAAAGATAGATCGCTGGGTAAGTCTCATCCATTTGGCATACTGATTATAATTTGATTTGGTGCTTTTTATTCCAGATGCATAGTAACTGTATGCCAGCGAAGCATGGTATACACCCCATCCCATTACACCACCTAATGCAGCCCCTTTTAAAACATCTTCACCTGAACCACCAGACATCCATGTTCCTAAACCTCCTGCAGTCGCCCCACCTGCCAGAGCTCCCCATCCGCCGCCAATGGCTCCACCGACAGATCCGCCTGCTAAACCAGTAAGGGCACCCTGCCACATTCCATTGATGCCAGACCCGAAGAGTTCTCCTCCTCTTAATCCTGCTGCAGATCCTCCCATGAGGCCAAACCCATAGCCACTAACGGCTCCGCCGGCAATACCGCCATAGACCACGCCGGCTGAAACCGAAACAGCTGTACCTACTCCTGCCGTGGCCGCTCCAATGGCAACACCGCCCAAAGTATACCACAACTTATCCCAACCCTTAATTCCATTGGCATCTGCAATTTTATACCCACTGATGCCCCCTATCAACCCTCCGATAACGAATTGTATCCACTCCCCATCGGGATCGGTGTAGCTCAGCGGGTTATTCCCGCAGTAGCTATACCGGTTGTATGCCTGGCTGCTGTTCGCTGACCCCACGTAGTTATCCGGGCTCAGGAACCGTGCCAGCACCGGGTTGTACATCCGGCGGTTCATGTTGTACAGCTTGAACTGGGGGAGGTACTCGTGCCCGGTGAATCCCCTGTCGGGCAGCAGATCGGTTTGGGAGGCGATGGTGTACCCCCAGTCGGTAACATTCCGGCGACGGCCCCAGCTGTCGAAGGAGTACTCGTTCACCACCGTGCCCGATGCATCGGTTACGTGGGTGGTGGTGCCCAGGTGATCGCGCAGCAGGTAGTAGTAAGTGGTGGTGCCGTTTTGGGTGATGCCCAGGCAGGGGGCGGAGTAGGCATCGCCGCCAATCCAGGTGTACTGTTTGGTGTTAGCACCGGCGGTCTCCTTCACGTAGCTGCTTCCGGCATACCAGCGCGTGAGGGTGGTGCTGCCGTTCAGTTTCACCTCCATTTTTGCCCGCTGCCCGTCGGGGTTGTAGAGGAACGAAGCCAGATTAACCCCCTCGGTAATCGAGGAGGGTTGTTCAAATGAGGTGTAGGCGATGTTTTGCTCAACATCCGAAACCAAACCGGCATTCGTTTCGAGTCCGGTGAGCTGATAGGGTTTGGTGCCGCTGTAGGTGAACAGCTGCGAGGTGCCCAGGTCGCTTTTTAAGGTGATGTTCCCGTTAGTGGCGTACTGCATGGTCAGGTTTTGCGGCCCGGAAACGGAGGTCAGCCGGTTGAGGCCCGTATCGAAGGTGAAGCTCTCGCTTTTGCTCCGGAGGTAATCCTGCCGTGAGATGGGGTTGGCCGTGGTGGCGTTGAACGCGGTGTGGTAGTCCTGCCGGTAGGCGGTGCCCACCCGGGCCTTGCGGCTGGCGGGGTACCCGTAGCTGTTGTAGGCATACTCGCCGATCAGGCTGGATCCCATGGTGGTGCCGGTTGGTTGCATTCGTTCGTTCATGCCGGTTATCGTCCAGGAGGCGCCGCCCGCCGTGATCGAGGAGAGGTAACCGTAAGTGTTGTACACATTTGTTTCAACGATCCCCGACGGGTGGGTGATCGTACCCGGCCTGCCGCGGTTGTCGTAGGTAAAGGTAGTGCTAAATGCCTCGGTCTTTTTTGTAGCGCAACGGATTTTCAATTGATCAAAACCTTTGAGAAAGTGATTTTATTATCTTTTTGAAAAATTTTAATGAAATATATTCCGGGTTTCCATTGATTCGTATTTACTTTTTGGATAGAAACATCAATTCCCAAGGCCTTTACTTGATGCATGATCTGGCCCAGCGTATTGTAAATGACGATATCCCTAGTGCTATCAAGACCATTAATAATAATCCCTTCCTCTTGTCTGAAATAAACATGGATTTCTGATTCGGGATCAGTTAAAAGAACACCACTGGTTTTTAGGCCGATACTGCCATCCATCCTTATATTTTGAGCCAGGATTCTACGACCAGTTGCAACGCCCCCCTCTTCACCAAATACAAATACTCCCTGACCATTAACAATTGGTGAAAGCCCATAAATAGCATGATCTGACATTAAATCGTTGATAAGAACCTCTCGCGGCCAGCAAAAGGTACCATCCATTTTTAGGGCATTGGCTTTTACAGCCTGAAAGATGGGTGTATAAAAAATCTGATCATGGTAAACCAGTATGGCCGTATCATTTTGAATGGAGCAACAACAGCCGGGGTTGTAGTTCCTTTTTATTTCAATTCCGTCGCCGCCCCACTTCATCTCCCCGTCGTGACCGATTAATTGTCCATAAAGTGTGTACATAGAACCGCCAGCTGGTTCGTACCATACTATAAAAATATTCCCGTCTGTATCGATGCCCTTCACACTCGCACCATCTTGATTTGTAGAGGCCTTCGTAGTGATACAGATTCCCGGTTCGGGCCATAGAAAAGTTCCTTCGGGTGTTATTCCCTGCAGGTACTTGTACCACGAGAGGTAATAATTCCCATCTTTCCCGGAGTACGTCTGGATATCCAGGCCCGGTCCGGGAGACCCTGAGATCCGAACATCCTTTAACCAGGCATCCTTTCCGTTGCTGTACAACCGTTTAACCTTCCACCCTCCTGATGTATAAAGAGACCCGAGCCGGTAAACAGCCAATACCCCACCGTCCGGGAGGCTCCTCATACCGTGAGAAATCAGGTCGTAGGTGGTATCCTGCATAATAACTGGTTCCGAATTCCATAAAATGGTGCCATTCTCAGATATTCGATAGATATAGGACTTGCATTTTTCAAAAACCCCTGCTTTATCGAATCGTGTAAGCAGCATACTAATTGAGTTATCGGGATTTACCACAATTTGATCAGGTCCCTCATTAGTCCCGTCCATCTTAAAATTGATTCCACTTTCACCCCAGAGTTTCTTTCCCGCCTGATCAACTTTGTAAATGGACAAATTACAGGTTTCATTTTCCGTAGTTTCCCTGAGTGCTACCAGCAGATTGCCCTTATGATCTGTGGTTGTTTCATACTTCCCTTGCGATGCGTGATCGCTAATGATAATCCCATCCCCGGCAAAAAGGGAATATCCATTCGCATCCAGAATTTGTAAAAAAAGACAATAAGTCCTGTTAATCCCCTTGTAATAAGTTATATAATAACAATTCTGATTTGCATATTCAATCCTCGCACCGTATGGAGAGCCGGTTTGACTAATAATCAATTGCGATGAGGGTATGCTACTCCATTGAGCCTTAAGAGTATCGACTGATGACATCACTAAAAGCACAGTGATAAAAATTTTTAGAGAGAAATTGCCTGAGAAGTCTTTAATGTTCATGCTATTTGCATTTATTTGATCTGAATAATCGTCTCACAGATTGATTGTTAAGCCGCTTGATGATATCTTTGGACTGGTATCTGATGATCTATTCCCTGGTGACAAAGCTGATTGTTGTAATAGTAAAAGTAATCGTAAGTTCAATTTGTTTTCAGAACAATCTATAAACATACAAAGTAATGGTTCTTCGCCGTTTTTTGTGGGCAGGTAAATACTGATATCCATAATCATATGCCAAAGATAGATTGCCAAATATCTAAAACTATCAGGGAAAACCCTGATTTTATCTAGGGAAAAACCCTTATGCCCGGTTGGCGGGTTAGCCCGGATTATTCATGAATTTTCGTAAAACAGGGGATTAAGTTATTGTTAATCATAGATTTTCACAATAAACAATCGCAGGTACTTAAAGAGTACGAAGCTCCCTCAAAAATAATGTTTTTATCGCCGAGCCTGGGATAGTTTTGGCGACTAAATTTCTGCAGGTCTTCCACGATGAGAGGTAGCTCCCGTTTCTTCTTCAGCTTGACGGTAAAGATTTATCACCGATTTCAATATCCGCCCCGTTCAGGATAAATTTATCATAGAGAGTTTGTGAGGTAAGATTCTCGTAACGCCCCGGTTCCAAAACAAACAACAGGTACAAGTTATGGGCGAGGATCGACAGGGTGAGGTCAAAATCGACTTTAATGACCGTGGACGAGGAGACCGGGTTCAGGTGAAAGAAATCAATCTGTTCCGAGATCAGTTTTCCCCGGCGGCGGATAGTGATAAACTTGACGCTATTCTAATGTCAGGGTACATTTACCGCCGTGGAGGTAAATGGGATTTGTCAATAAAATACCTGGTGAAGGCGTTCGAGCAAATCCGGGCATCCTGACCACTACAATGCTTGAAATGGACCCGTTATGGGCGCCGTTGAGAGATCTCCCCGAATTCCGGAAGATGCTGAAAAAGTTTGCGGTCAGGTGAAGTGACAGCCAGATTCTTTCCGACTTTGAAACCATCTGAGATATTCAAAGCTATTTTTGGATCTTATTTCGAAATTAGCATCTTTTTTCGGAACTAATTCCGTAAATGTTTTCTATCTTTGCCTGGTTATGGAAAAAATTGAGCGTTTTCTAAAAATAGAATTACCAGCCGGACAATCTGCATTCCTTTGGGGTCCCAGAAAGACTGGCAAATCAACCTTATTGCGCACCCTTTTCCCCGTCAGCAAGGTTTTTGATTTTCTGGATACTGATTTATTTTTCAGGTTTTCAAACCGACCTGCGCTGCTAGCTGAAGAGTTGGATGCCCTGGCTCCGGAACAGCTCAGGAACCCGGTAATTCTTGATGAGGTTCAGAAGATTCCCAAAATTCTGGATGAAGTGCACCGACTGATCGAGAAAAAGGGAATTCAGTTTATCCTTTGCGGCTCCAGCGCCCGGAAGCTAAAGCGGGGTCAGGCCAATCTTCTGGGCGGTAGGGCCTGGAGGTTCGAATTGCACCCATTGGTAACACCTGAACTGCAGGAATGGAAACTGTTGGATGTGATAAATAAAGGAATGATCCCTTCCCATTTCCAGCAACAGGATGCCAGAAGATCACTAAAAGCTTATGTTCAGGATTACCTGATGGAGGAAGTGTTTCACGAAGGTCTCGTGCGCAATATTCCATCTTTTTCACGATTCTTTGATTCGGTCGGATATACGCACGGAGAGATGACCAATTACCTGAACATCTCGAGAGACTGCGGCGTTGATTCCAAAACAGTCAGAGAATATTACCAGATCCTGATCGACACCCTGATGGGAATCCTGGTGGATCCTTTTAAGAAACGTCAAACCCGTCAGGTTATCACCCGGACTCCGAAATTTTATCTTTTTGATACCGGAGTCGCCGGAGTCATTACAAAAAGGACTATTCAGGAGGAGCGGGGCGAATTATTCGGGAAAGCGTTCGAACATTTTATTCTGATGGAGATTGTTGCTTACCGTTCCTATCTCAGTCTGGATTTCGAAATCGGGTATTGGAGAACGAAAACCGGTCTGGAAGTGGATTTTATTCTTGGAGACGGCGAAATCGCCATCGAAGTGAAAGGTTCCAACCGGGTTGATTCAAAGGACTTAACGGGCATCCGGACCTTTCAGGATGAATTGCATCCCCGGAAATGCTTTGTCGTGTGCAAGGAACCATCGGAGCGGAAAGTGGGTGAGATTCACTTAATGCCTTACCGGAAATTCCTGGCAGCGCTGTGGAAGAAGGAAATTATCTGAAAATTAATGATTGCCTTTTCATCCCATATCATCCGGTAGCCACGGCAAAAATAGTATACATTCCGGGTGTAGTCGGACTTTTTTCGGATTAAACGTTTACCTTTAGTTGCCGTAAAACAAAAAATCTATGAAAACAAAACTAATCCTGATGGTTTTGCTCATCACAACTCTCTCCTGTGAGAGGGTCAAACTATTCTCGTTGACCCGGCGGCAATGCTATTCTTTTTTAAGAAAATCGATGGCAGGTGGAGATGGATCTACGGAGTTGAGTCTTATGGTTAGAGAAAACGGAGCAACAAACAACCTAAACCGCTATAATGAAAAAATACCTTTTACTTATTCTTGGGCTCATGCTGGTTGGCTCTTTATCAGCTCAGAATAAAACAAAACTATCGAGGGCCGATTCTTTTTGGGGGTTGCATTTTGACCGGCATTTAGGTTTGACAGACAGCCATATCGGTGCTACTCTTACTGAAGGTATGATCGATTCTTTATTGAATATGGCCCGTCCCGATTATATTCAGGTTGACTGCAAAGGTCATCCGGGAGTGAGTTCCTATCCTACTCAAGTCGGGCAGCAGGCGGCAAGCTATGATAAAGATCCGCTGGCATTGATCCGGAAAGTAACTAATGCGCACCGGGCAGGCCTGTATGTGCACTATTCGGGAGTGAAAGATCTTAATTATGTCAGGCTGCATCCTGAGCAGGCGCGTGTGCAGCAGAACGGCAAGCCAGATCCTGAAAATACGAGTCTGTGGGGCGATTATTCCGATAAATTGCTGATACCCCAGTTAAAGGAGATTGCCTTGAAATATCGCGTCGACGGGGCCTGGGTCGATGGTGAGGCTTGGGCGGTTGAACCTGATTTTAGGCCAGATGTGCTGGCTGAATTCAAGAAAGAAACCGGTATTGAAATGACTCCTGAGGAGCCGAAGAACAGTAAGAATTACAGACAGTTCCTGGAGTTCAACCGTAAGAAATTCATATCCTACCTCAAATATTACACGGGCGAAGTGCACCAGGCGGCACCGGATTTCCAGATCTGTTCGAACTGGGCATTCAGCGGCATGATGCCGGATGCTGTCCCTGAGGTTATCGGTTTGAATTTTTTCTCGGGCGACTACGATCCCTCTAATTCTCTGAATATCGCCAATTGGCATGCACGGGCTTTATCTGGACAAGGAATTGCCTTTGATCTGATGGCCTGGAGTTTTGCGCATGATTTCGCGAAAGGGGTGTCGATTCCCAAAACCTCCATTCAATTGTGCCAGGAAGCGGCACCGGTGATCAGCCTGGGTGGCGGCATACAGGTGTATTTCAGGCAAAATGCCGATATCTCATTCCAGCCTGCGGCTTTCAGGATCATGAAAGAGGTGGCCGATTTTGTAATTCCCCGCCGGGATTTCTGCAAAGGTATCACGATAATACCTCAGGTCGCGTTGCTCTATTCCACTGCCGCATGGAAAGACAACGTCGATATTGTATATAAATCCACAGGCGTTTCAAAGATCCAGGGTATTCTCAACGCCTTGCTCGACGGGCAAAGTTCCGTGGAGGTGCTGATGACCCACCAACTGAAGAAAAGATTGACCGAGTATCCGGTGGTTGTCATACCCGAATGGAAAACCATTGAACCGGAATTGGAAGAGATGCTGAAGAAATATGTGTCTGACGGCGGCAACTTGCTCATAATCGGAGCCTCAGCCACTGCCGGGTTCGATGAATTATTAGGCGTTCAGCAGAAAGAGGCTCCTGTCAAAATGGTACGGAATATATGCCTCGGCGATCGGTTTGCAGCTGTATCTGAAGATGTGCGGGCCGTGGAATGTTTAGCCGGCACTACAGAGTTATCAAAGCTATTTTCGTCGGCCGACCTCCGGTTCCCGGCCGAAACAGCCGCAACGGTGAGATCGTGGGGTAAAGGGAAGGTTGCTGGTGTATATATTGATTTTGGTGCCTCTTATCTGATCAATACTTCTCCGGTAATCCGGGATTTGATGGCAGGTATTATCCAACAGCTCTATCCAAACCCGATCATCAAAATTGAAGGTACCCATAAAGTGAACGTTGTACCTACGGCCAAAAATGGTAAATTGCTGATACAGTTAGTAAATACATCGGGCGATCATGCAAATTCCAACGTGAAGGGTATCGATGAAATTCCGGTTTTAACTAATCTGAAGGTTTCGGTGCTGACAAAAACCAATCCGAAATCTGTTCAAATCCAACCCGAAGGAACACCTCTGAAATACATGACAACGGTCAACAAGAAAATGATTTTGCCTACTTGTGCTGCCTGAACATCCATTCAATCATCAGCGGATCACTATATGCAGCCAACCACGAAAAATGCCCGACCTCCGGATAAAGTGTAAACCCCGGATGTGCACCGGCCTCAGTCAGGGCCTTTACCATATAAATTGAAAATTGCGGATTTACTGCTGCATCTTCTGATCCGTGCAAAATCCAGATTGGAATATGCATGATCGTAGCTGCTTTTGAAACATCACCGCCGCCACAAACCGGAACAGCGGCAGCAAACAGGTGCGGATACCTCTCAATGGCATCAAATGTTCCAAAGCCTCCCATGGAAAGCCCGGTAATATAAATGCGGGTGGTATCGACCGGCAGCTCTTTTGAAAGTTTGTGAATCAATTGAATTACAAGTTCCATAGGTTTGGAAGGTGTATTCCGAAGCCGCACTTCTTCCGGTTTTTCACTATTTGTGAAATTCGACCAGCCCTGCTTCTCCGGACATTGCGGAGCCACTACAAGCGCAGGATGCATCGTCATCGCCTGGTCTGTTGCAAAGTTCATAACACCCCATTTTAACTGAGCTTCATTATCATTCCCGCGCTCACCTGAACCATGTAAAAAGATCACCAGCGGGTACTTGCGCAGTGTGTTATAATCCGGATTAAGGAGTCGATAATTTAAAGTATCCCCCTGATTGTTTATGAACTTATTAATGCTGAACCGGGATGATTGTGCAAATGTGAATGTTATACTTAAAAACCAAAAAAATGATAAGAATAAAAAAATTAATTTTACTTCTGTATTTTTCATTTTTTACATTTTAGATGCGACAAAAATCTCTTAAATAATATTAAATTACAGCCAAGATTCGTACTCGGTTATTCAAAGATAGCCTATTTATTAATTCAAGTTTACATCAACCCAAAATCACAAGGCCGTTATGAAAAGTCCATCCCTCAGGCAAATAATCTCCGGCAAATTGAATTTATTTTCTCTATTAGTCGCCGCTGTCATGCTCAACTTACTGGCAATGTGTACATCACAGGATTCGTCACTGAAGTTTGGATTGAAGCTGTACGTTTCAACGATCGGGAATGACAGCTGGTCGGGGAAACTTCAGCAACCTAACCAGGATAAAACCGATGGCCCCTGTGCGACACTATGGGCAGCCCGCGATGCAATCCGGGAATTGAAAGAAACGAAGAAGCTTCCGAAAGGAAATGTTGTCGTGGAGATTCAGGGGGGCGTTTATGAACTGCCAAAGGTATTTGAGTTAGAAGCCATAGATGGAGGAACAGATTCTCTTTCGCGTATCATCTATTCCGGACAGAAAGGTGCCGAGGTGCGGTTGTCAGGAGGGAAAAACCTGACAAAATGGGAATTGGTTACAGATAAAGATGTTTCAGAAAAATTAAGTCGCGGTGTCCGCAATAATATTTACCAAACCGATCTCCGGGCAGCCGGAATAAGTGATTTTGGTTCCCCCGGCGGTGGCGGAATGGAATTGTTTTTCAACGATAAGCCGATGTGGCTATCCCGCTACCCCAATAAAGGTTTTGTTAAAATAACCGGATTATTCAATGTGGAACCCGTGGATATCCGTGGAACAAAGGGAGATCAGGTGGGTAAGTTCAATTATGACGACCCCCGCATATCGCTGTGGAAAAATGAAAAAGACGCCTGGGTTCATGGATACTGGTTCTGGGACTGGAGCGCGGAAAGGCATAAAATTGCGAAACTGGATACAGCAAGGAGAATCATTGAATTGGTCCCTCCTTATCACCACTACGGTTATCGCCTCGGGCAATGGTTCTATGGATTCAATCTGCTGTCGGAAATCGATGAACCCGGGGAATACTATGTTGACCGCGAAAATGGACTGCTTTATTTTTATCCGCCGTCAGGACTGGAAAATGGTCACACCCATGTATCACTGAATAAGAATATCATCAGCATGAATCAGGTATCCTTTCTCACCATTCAGGGGGTGATATTGGAAGGATGCCGCGAGACAATTGTCACCCTGAAAGATTGCAACCAGGTTTTGGTGGCAGGCTGTACGCTCAGGAATTCGGGAGACTGGGGGGTTACAATCAACGGAGGGTCGCGAAATGGGGTAACTGGTTGCGATATTTATGGTCTCGGTGCCGGAGGAATCAGGATCGAAGCCGGTGACCGCAAAACACTGGTTCCCGGAGGATGCTTTGCCGATAATAATGACATTCATCACACAGCCAGGATCAAGAGGATATATAATCCCTGCATTTCCCTGTACGGTGTTGGCAACCGGGCATCTCACAATGTTATGGCACATGTTCCGCACATGGCTATCTATTTCGATGGGAATGACCATCTGATGGAATATAACGACATATCTGATGTTTGCTATGAATCAAACGATGCGGGTGCAATTTATGCAGGCAGGAACTGGACCATGCGGGGGACTATAATCCGCTATAATTATCTCCACGATATTTCAGGTTTTGAGGGAAAGGGATGTGTAGGAATTTATCTTGATGATAGCTTTTCATCGGCAGATATTATTGGAAATGTATTTAATAACGTAACACGTGCCATGATGATCGGCGGGGGCAGGGATAATAGTGTGATAAACAATATTTTTATTGATTGCGTTCCGTCGTTGCATGTTGATGCACGTGGCATGGGCTGGATGCAGGATATGACTGATGCCTGGATCAGGGAAGCAGGGGAAAACGGAACAATTTTAGGAGCAGCCTATAAACAGCCTCCTTACAGCACGCGGTATCCGAAACTGCCCGGTATACTTAGCGACGAGCCTAAAGCTCCGAAAGGCAATGTCATTTCATGTAATATTTCTGTGGGTGGCAATTGGGATAAAGCTTCAGGATTTTGGGGAATGTCAATCGAGGATAAGGCTCGTCCCTATCTGACCATGGAAGATAATATTGTTGCACCAAACTCAGGAGTACAGGATAGTTTATCGAAAAGCCTGATTAGAACCGACCCTCTTTTTGTCAATCCAAAGAATCCTGAACAGGGGAAATTCCAATTAGCGGCGAATTCCCCGGCATTGAAGCGTGGCTTTAAGCAGATTCCCTTTGACAGAATAGGACTTTATAAAAGCGAATACAGGGCAGGCTGGCCGATAGACAAACAAGAATAAAAAATCAAAATAATACGAGGATATGGGCACCCTGGTAATAGATGGCCGGTCCGGTGAATAAGGATAAAATGAACCGGATCACCATGGGAGGCAAAAAAATCAGTATTTTTCCCTGATTATTCTAAACTTGTTACTAAGTCAATTTCTCAAACCATCCATGGCACCACTCCTCCTGCACGATAACCCGTTTCCTGGTATACGGAGTTACGAAATTCATGAAGACGAGCTGTTTTTCGGAAGGGAACTTCAAGTCAGTGAACTGATTGAGAAATTAGCTCAAACACGGTTTCTGGCCATCGTCGGATCATCAGGCTGTGGCAAATCCTCACTAATCAAGGCCGGCGTTATACCAGCCTTGCTTAAAAATAAAACGGAACACTTCACAACGACGTGGCGGTTGAATATTTTTCGTCCATCAGATGATCCGATCGGGAACCTGGCCCAGTCGCTGGCCGATGGAAATATAAAAGCTGAATCCATTGCCGCAGAACTGAGATCCGGGAAAGATGGGCTGGTGAATATTTTGCGCACCCTTGACAATCCTGCGGAACAATCAAGATTGATCATCATTGACCAGTTTGAAGAGTTGTTCAGGTTTAAAAAAAACAGAAACTCTTTCCTCACGATTCTCGAAACCTCCGCTTTCATTGACCTTATTCTTAACGCCATTGATCACGCTGAAATACCAGTTTACATAGTGCTTTCGATGCGCACGGATTTTCTGGATGAGTGCACGGAATTCAGGGGCCTCAGCGAAGTGATCAACAAAGGATACTACCTGGTTCCCCGTATGAATACTGATGAACGGCGCCTCGCAATTACCGGCCCTGTGAGGGTAAAAGGGTGCAAAATTACTGATGAACTGGTTGAACACCTGTTAAATGAAGTCGGGGATGACCCGGACCAATTGCCGATCATGCAGCATGCACTGATGCGGACCTGGGATTACTGGACGCTGAACCGGATTGGTGAACAACCCATTGGATTGGAGCATTATACAGCCATTGGGACTATGAATGAGGCGCTTTCCTTTCATCTCGAAGAAATTTTCGCTGAACTCAGGGACAATAAAAACAAATATATTGCCGAAAAATTATTCAAAGCGCTCACTGATATTACCAAGGAGAGCCGTGGAACCCGACGTCCAACGCAATTGAGCGAGATTATGACGCTGGCCGAAGCCCGTGAGGAGGAGATCATCCGGGTGATCGACAGTTTCAGGAAACCGGGATGTGCCTTTCTGATGCCCTCGGCAAATGTGGAACTCAATGCCGATTCCACCCTCGATATTTCGCATGAGAGCATCATGCGGGTATGGACCCGGCTGAGGAAATGGGTGGAGGAAGAGAGCCGGTCGGCCCAACTGTATCTGAGGCTTTCAAAATCTGCAGAGCTTTACCAGGAGGGAAAAACCGGATTGTGGATCAATCCGGAATTGCAGCTGGCCCTTCAGTGGAAAGATCAGGCCAAACCGAATGCCACCTGGGCCATGCGGTATGATCCGGCCTTCGACCGGGCCATTACTTTTTTACAATACAGCAAAAAACAAAACGAACTGGAGCTCTCAAAAAAGGAGAACCAGCAAAAGCGTAACCTTAAACGGGCAAGAACCTCAGCCATCGTCCTCGGTATAGCATCCATCATTTCGATCCTTTTTCTGCTCATCTCCCTGAATCTCCGGTTCAAGGCCGAAGCCAGCCGCAAAGAAGCGCTCGAAAAGGAAAAACTGGCTGTTTTTGAACGAAAGCGGATGGAGGTGCAGCGCAAAGAAGCAATCCTTCAGAAGAAAATATCGGAGCAGCAACAGCAAATCGCTGAGCAACAGAAAATGATCACTGAACAGCAAAGGCAATATGCCGTAAAGCAGCAGGGTATTGCACAAGAACAGACTACTGCCGCTGTTCAGCAGAAAAAGAAAGCGGATGAATCGAAGCAAGAGGCTCTTGTGGCCAGGGATGAAGCTCAATCCCAGCGCAAAGAAGCAGTTGCGCAAACGCTGATTGCCGACCAGGAGCGGATAAAAGCAGAAGAATCCGAGAAAAATACACAACGGCTCAGGCTGCTGGCCGTTGCCCGATCCATGGCCATCCAGGCCAGCCAGTTGTACAATACGGTAAAGGACGATCTGCCGGGTTTACTCGCTGTGGAGTCCTGGCAAATCAACAAAGACAATGGGGGGCTGGAAAACGACCCGGTCATTTTCAGCGCTTTATCGGCGATTTCAAACAATCAGGTTATTCTTCGCGGCCATGAAGACGGGGTGAGGTCGATGGTTCTGACACCAGACGGGAAAACGCTTTTTTCATGCGGGGATGACAATAAAATGCTGATGTGGAAGCTGGATGATACCCAGTTGCCACCCGAGCAGCTTTTAATACCTAAACAGCAACAGGGAACATTGCGGTCCGTTGGACTGACCTTTGATGATCGTTGGCTTATTGCGGGCTCAACAAACGGTGACCTGGTGGTTTGGAGGCGCGGTTCACCAAATGGAGTACCACTCATTGTGCATGGACATTCAGCGGTTTTGAACCAGCTGGCCATGCACCCGGCAAAAGATATTTTTGCATCAGCGGGTTCAGATGGAAAACTGCTGCTGTGGAAGTGTGATAATGACCGGTTTACAAATACTACGATTGATTCGGTAGCGGGAAAAATATGTTGCGTCGCATTCAGCAGCGATGGCGCCTGGCTAGCTTATGGCACCGGCAGCGGTGCTGTAAAAATAATTTCCATGAACAGACAGCCTGTTTCTCCGGCTAACCTGATAAACTCGGGCGAAGCGGTTCTTTCCATGGCCTTTGGCAAAAATGGAAAATCATTGGCAGCCGGTTTCTCCAATGGGGTCATCAAGGTGTGGAATATGTCTGAACCTGCCGCCAGGCCTCAGGAAATCCTCGGGCGCCACCTGTCGGGCGTAACAGCATTGGCATTCAACCAGGATGGCTCGGAACTAGCGTCGGCATCCTACGACCGGACCCTGAAACTGGCCGGATTCCCGTCGCAGGAGGTAAAACCAATTTCCATCGAAAACCATGATCTGTGGGTATATGATATACTGTTCACTTTGGATGGTACCCAATTGGTTTCTTGCAGTGCTGATAAAACGATCCGCTCCGTTTCAATTGAAAATTCCAGGCTGGCTGAAAACCTGAGAAAAGTACTAAAGAGGAATATGACCAGAGAGGAATGGGGGAAAATGGTTGGAGCGGATATACCCTATAAGAAAACCCGGTCTGATCTTCCCTGAATGAATGGTTACATCAAATGAATGGATTATGCATCAGAATAAATTTAAAAGGTCGGTTGTTCGGGTTTTAATGATCCTTGTATGCGGATTATTAACCCTGCCTGCCTCCCTGCAGGCCCAGGAATGCAGTGATGTTACTCTGAGTGATGCACGGAAATCTTACGAAATCGGCAAATTTCCTGAGGTTATCCGATCATTGCATCCTTGTATTCAGAGCGGATTCAATGAAAAACAAAAGGTAGAAGCCTACCGTTTGCTGGCCATGTCCTATATTGCCATCGATTCCACTGAACAGGCAGCTCTTGAGACAGGCTTTCTGTTGCAGATAAATCCAACCTATGAAGCCAATCTTTTTGACCCTCCGGCATTCATCCGGATGGTTAACACCATGAAATTGACCGGAGGTGCCCAGGTTGTTACTTCCGTATCCAAGAAAGCAGAATCCATCTACGAAGCCCCCGCTACTATCGTTGTAATCACCCGTGACGACATAAAAAAACGAGGGTACAATGATCTGGTTGAGTTGCTTAAAGATGTTCCCGGTTTTGACCTTTCCATGTTCTACGGTCCGGAATATGCCAATATTTACCAGCGCGGCTTCCGCCAGAATAATACAGAGAAAACCCTATTGTTGTTTGATGGCATCGAGGAAAATGATCTTTGGACCAACTGGGCATATATCGACCGCCAGTACCCTCTGTCAAATATCGAAAGGGTCGAAATCATTTACGGCCCTGCATCCACAATGTATGGTCCCAATGCTTTTGCCGGAGTGATCAACGTGATCATGCAAAATTCGGTGGATGCCATCAAACCCGGCCGTAGCCTGGGTATCAGTGCCAATGCCAATTATGGAACCTATAATACAAGCACAGCGGATCTTAGCATCTCAGGGAAACGGCGCAGCATCTCATTTACCATTGCAGGCCGCTTGTTCCACTCCAATGAAATGGATATCTCGAGCCAGAAATACTTTGACTATAATCCGGATGTTTACAACGTGGTAGATTATAACAAACTGCTTGATATCCCTTCCGGTGCACAGCAATACCTGATCGCCAATAACCTCCCTTTTTCCAATCCTTATTATCAGCTCTCAGCCGATTCCAGCAAGCTCTCTTTGACACCTGAGGGTGCGGAAGCCGCACGAAACCTGGATAAATCAGCGTATGACCAGATCGTCAACGGCAATAAAATCGGTTTTTCCAACCAAACCAACAGCGGGCTTCTGAATGCCAAAGTTAAAATAGGTAACTTCACAGTTGGCTTTCAAACCTGGAAATACAGCCGGGGCGGAACCACACAATACACCGACACTTATGTTTCCGGTTCTGACAACGGATTTAACTGGATCCCCCAGCTAACCTACTTTTTTACAAAATATGAAAATCAGGTCAGTGAAAAAGTCTTCTTCTCCAACCTTACTACCTACCGCATACATGCCGTCAGTGATGAAACCAGCTTTGTTTCCGTGTCAAATTATGCCCGGGGCAATAAAAAACTGTCCGATCTTGTCAACAACAGGGCACCCGACTGGACTACCCTGTATATGTACGAACTCTCGAAGCAGCTCCGTTCAGAATTCAAAGTTATATACCGGCCGGTATCAAGGTTTGATGTGGTATCGGGTATTGAAGTAAGAAACAGTACTTTGCAGGGAGCCTATTATACAAGCCTCACCCCTACACCACAGGATTCCGCGGTAATATCCCCTTCGCCGAAAGGCGGAAACGAGTTTAATGTATGGGATCTCGGGGCCTATTCCCAGGGAACTTACCAGGCGCTCCGGAATATTAAAATCACACTGGGGCTTCGTTACGACTTCAACCGCGTACGCGACAAGGATGGTTTTGGCATGGAACTCAGCCCCCGTTTTGCCATGGTATACTCACCCGGGAAATTCACATTAAAGGCTATATACTCCAAAGGGATCATGAACGTTTCGAACTGGACGAAATATTCTGCCGCAGGTAACCGCATTCCCAACCCGTACCTAAAAACGGAAAACATACAGAATTTTGAGCTCAGTGCCGGATACCGAATGAATAAATCATTCCAGGCAGATCTGACCGTATACCGAAACTATATCGACAATGTGGTCGGAACGGCTAAAGTGGAAGGCATCCCCGGGAAAATCCAGAACCAGAATATCGGTAAATTTCAGATTACCGGGTTTCAGGCAAATGCCCTGTACCAGGTTGAATCATTTTCAGCTTATTTCAATTATACCTTCTGTGATCCAAAACAAACCTATTCCGAAGCCGGGGAAGTCAATAACCGGGTAGGAGATATTTCAAGTCACCAATTTAATCTTGGTGCAGATAAACTGTTTTTCAAACAGTTGAATGTCAATCTGCGCCTGAATTTTTCCGGAAAACGGCCGACCGGCACAGGAACCACCGTCCCGTTGAATACAGATGCTTTTCCGGCTGTCGCCATTTTAAACGGAGCCATCAGTTATTCCAACAGTAAAATTGTACGCGGACTCGCGCTTCAGGTGGTCTGTAATAATATCTTAAACACCAATTATTTCCATCCGGGAACCAAGGCTGCTGACGGCATCAACAGTCCTACGGGAATTCTGCAGAGGGGGAGACATTTTTTGATTAAGTTATCCTATGATTTCTAATTGATTACAATAAATAATGAAATTCGAAAAACTAATAGACCCTGAGTCACTTTGGGGGGAATTCTATAAGCCTGTTCGTCCGAAGGAGAATTTCGGAGACGGGCTGAGGGTGGTCCTTTTTGTGAGTTGCAATTGCGGGAATAACCTATTGGTTAATCTTTTCCGCTTCGAGCAAAAATATCCCGGGCAGTTGAATATTGTTGGCGTGGTGACCGATGATCCTATGGATCCGAATGCAAAGATTTCGTTGAAAAAGAGGATATGGAGCCAATACACTCCGGAAGAAAGAAGCGCGCTCAGGGAGAAAATCATCAATTCCTGCATGAACATCGGAATCCCATGTTATACTGGTGCTGTAAAAACAGATTATTTCCGCAGAATCTATGAATCCTGGAACCCGGAAGTACTGATCATGTTTTGCTTTGGCCAGAAGCTGGATTCCTTCCTCTATGATTTCCCTGCCATGGGAGCGTATAACCTTCACCCTTCCGATCTTCCCAAACAAATTGGAGCCGGTACCCAGCCCTTTCAGAATGCCATACGAAACGGGTTAAAGACTTCTCCTTTGGTGATTCACCGGATCGCAGAGCTTATCGACATGGGGCCCATTGTTGGGGTTTCAACCCCGATAAATATTCGTCTGGAGGATGGCACTTCACCGCAAAGCCTGTTAACGCTGCTCGAAAAGATCACCAGTTTGGGTGGATGGATGACTGTACAACTTATTTCTGATATTATTAAACAAAAAGCAAGGAGTGAAACAGGGCCGTTAAGCTGGATTGATTTCAATAAGGAATTGCCGGAAGAGATCAAACAATTGCTGATGATGCCTGCAACAAACGACCTTACAGAGATGTACGAAGTGCCCCTCCATCCCTTGCTTATGAAATGATAGCTGCTGCATGAGACCGAAAGAGTGGTTTACGAAATTATTGAATATCCGTAATGAGGAATTTAAACCTGTGTTCCTCATGATGGTATTTTCGTTTTTCATAGGGCTGTCGCTTACCTTCTATTTTACTGCATCCAATGCCATTTTCCTGAAGCATTTCCCGCCAAAAATGATACCCGTATCATTTATAGCTTCAGGAGTCATTGTTTGTTTAGCCTGGTGGATTTTCTCAAGAATCGACAAAAAAACAAGTTTATCCCGCCAGGTAACGATAAAATTTCTTTTTGTTTTTCTCAGCGTTCTGGCCATCAGCATTGGTGTTTGGGCTTTCGACACTGCCTGGCTTGCCTTCATCATGTATACCTGGGTAAGGGTGATGGTGTATATCACCCTGGTGAATTTCTGGGGTTTGGCCGGCCGGCTTTTCAATATCAGACAGGGAAAGAGAATTTTCGGATTGATCAGCGTCGGGGAGGTGGTTTCCATTATCATCGGGTATTTTTCCATACCCCTGATTCTGAAATTACTTAAAGTATCCGATCTGCTCTTTCTGGCTTCATTTTCCCTGTTTATCTGCGTGGTGGTAGTGGTTATCGTTTTCAGGACATTCAAAGATCAGTTTCGCACTGTAAAAGCTCCTGCACGAAAGGACGAGAAGGCGGCCAAAGGGGAATGGAACTATTGGAACCTGCTGAAGAAGCCCTATTTTCTCATGATTTCCGTGATGGCACTATTGCCCATCTTCGGATACCTGTTTGTCGATTATCTCTTCCTCGCGCAAACCAAGAAGGAATTTGTCAACAATCCCGAAACCATTGCCCGTTTCCTGGGTATTTTCCTGGGTTTTGTAGCTATCCTGGAGTTGATATTCAAACTTTTTTCGGGACGGTTCCTGAATAAATTCGGACTTAAACCCAGTTTGTTGTCACTGCCCGTGATATTGGTGTTGAGTATCTTTCTTGCCGCAACATTTGGCACGCTGTATGGTACTGTCGGTATGTTTTTTGCCTTTATTGCCCTTGCCCGCCTGTTCGAGCGATCCATCCGCGGAGCTGTTTATGAACCGGGTTTTCAATTGCTCTATCAGCCTGTCCCAACCGAGCAACGGCTGCCTTTTCAAAATCAGATAGAGGGAATTCCCAAGGCACTCGGTACGGTGATTACGGGAGTGGTCATTCTTCTCTTGTCCAGTGTTCATTCATTCACACTGGTTCATTTCAACTGGCTGTTTATTCTTGTTCTTGGTATTTGGATCTGGATTGCACTTAAAATGTATGATGAGTACCGCAACATGCTCAAAATGAAGTTGAGCGAGCTGAAACATGCGGAGCGGAATGTGCAGGATCCTATGGTATCATTGATCCGGGAAACCTTTTCCACCGCAGAACCTCGCCAGGTTCAGAAATTATTTGACCTGTTTGATAAAGTGGATCCGGCCGGTCTTGAAACAGCACTTGAGGGTTCCTCTGAACTTGTTGCAGGCTCCATAAAGGCAGCCATAGCAGAAAAATCCGGCTGGGAAGTGGATGATGACTATCCTTTCGAATATATGGTAGATCTGGCCAGGTCGGAGGATGCCCGTACGCGTCTGCGGGCAGCCTATTTACTTGGAACTTCCGGAAGATACAACACCTATAAGCTGCTTATTAACCTTTTGAAAGATCCGGACCCGTCAGTTAAAAAAGCGGCAATCATTTCTTCAGGGAAGATCAGGCGGGTAGAACTTTGGCCATTCATCATCGAAAACCTGGTCATTCCGGAGTGTTCCCATTCAGCCGGAATTGCCGTTAAAATTGTCGGGGAACCCATCTTGCAGGAGGTGGACCGGTTTTTCGACAAGATCAGCGGATCTAAGCCGGTTCAGCTGAACATTCTTAAGATTTATGAATCCATCAGGGGTCCTAAGGCGATAAAATTCCTGCGTGACAAAATCTCTCATCCCAACCACGATATCAGGTTCCAGGTGTTGCTTTCATTGAGCAACCTCGAATACCATGCTTCTGCTTCTGAAATTCCATTTATCAAGCAAACAATCGAAGATTCGGTCGAAGCAATGGTGTGGATCATGGCTGCCCTGGTCGATATCGGTGGATCAAAGGAAACTTTTTACCTTCAGCAGGCGCTTCTCCAGGAACTTGAAGAGAAGAAGGAGCAAGTATTCCTGCTGCTTTCGCTTTTGTATGATTCAAAAACCATCAGCCATATCCGGGGGCACATCGAAAGTGCGGATACCAATGCAAAAATTTACGCCCTTGAAATCAGCGATATGATGATTTCCGATGAGATCAAGGAACTGTTCTTTCCTGTTTTCGAGGATCTTGCGATTCAGGACCGGTTAAATCGTTTCAGTGTGCGCTTCCCACAGGAAAAACTGACATTATTTGGGCGGATCGGGGATATTATTAATACGGATTATTCCAGAATCAACCGTTGGACCAAAGCCTGCGCGATCGACATGCTGACCCATGTTCATCCCGACGATTCAATTAAAACCGAGGAATTGCTTGCTGCCAACCTGGTGAATCCTGATCCCCTGCTGGGAGAATTGGCCGCATGGATTCTTTACAACTCTGACCGGAATTACTACATGGATACGTTGATTCGTTTTGAGAAAAAGGACACCTTCCGGCTGTCCGGTATCATCAGGAAAATAAAATCCCGGGAAGAGAATACGGACCTGCTTATCTTTGAAAAGGTTAAGCTGCTGAAAAACACGGAATTCTTTGCCCTGGTCAGTGATATTCAGATCATCAATCTGGTTTTGAGTATTGCTGAGCCGGCAGAAACAACGTATCTCTCCGCGGAACAAATAAATGAACATCAGGCGAATGTCATGATGGCGACTTCAGAATCAGGCTATACCGTGATTATTCCCGGGGAGAAGCTGTTTGAAATGATGACCGGCGACCCGGTTTTAACAGAGCGGTATATCCGTCTATTTATCAAGAATAAAAATGCCTAAACGAAGGACTATGAATAAAATGGTCATTCCTTTCTTTTTGTTTTTTTTAACAGGGATCGTTTTGGGACAACCCTCCCCCGAAACTGAGCACGGATCTCCTTTTTTAAAAAACTTCTCGGCTGCAGATTACAAGGCACATGCACAGAATTTCGCCGTTGTCCGCGACCGTGACGGGATTCTCTATGCCGGAAATTTTGCCGGTGTACTTCAATATGATGGCGAATTCTGGCGACTGATACCGACTGCAAAAACCACCAAAGTTTCAGCATTGGGCATCGATAGCGCCGGAACTGTTTTTGTGGGTGCACTGGGTGAAATCGGCTTGCTCAGATCCAACTCCCGTGGTGAACTGTTTTTTCAAACCCTGATCGATACGACCGGAGCAGCAGTGCCAGACTTTCAGGAGGTATTTCAGATATTATCAGCTCCTGATGGTGTTTATTTCATCACTAAAAAGGTTATTTTTAGATGGCATCAGGGGAAACTGGACCACTGGAGCCCGGAAAATGAGATTATTTCCGGATCCCGGATTTATCAGACCATCTATCTTCAGGTAAAAGAAAAGGGATTGATGATCTTCCGCAACGGAACATTCAATGCTGTTGCAAAGGGCGAAATGGTAACCGGTGCGATCGAAATCAAAGCCATGATGCCCTATCCGGGTAATCAGGTTCTCATTGCCACCGGAACGCAGGGACTGTACATGGTTGATTCAAATGGCGTCAGGAAATTTATCACGCCTTCGGATGATCTGTTTATGAAGAACCTGATCACTACCGGAGTTGCCCTCTCCGATGGTTCCTATGCCATTGGCACTTCACGCAAGGGAGTTATCGTCATGTATCCGAATGGTAATGTGAAACAGATTATCGATAATAAAGCGACCCTCCGGAATGAAAATGTGCAAGCTCTCTTTGCTGATGAAAACAACCTGCTTTGGGCTGCATTGAACAATGGTATTGCGATGATCGAGGTGCCTTCGCCCCTAACCTTTTTTGATGAAAAATCGGGACTGAACGGGGCGGTTATAGATATCCTGCGCTGCAATGGCAGGTTGTATGTGTCGACCTACCAGGGGCTGTTTTTCTATGACCGGCAATCCTTCGGGTTTCAGCCTGTGCCCGAAATCATTACGGCTTGCTGGTCTTTGGTTCCGTTCGGAAATGATTTACTCGCAGCCACCTCACAGGGGGTTTTCCAGATTTCCAATCAGCATGCAAAAATGATCAGGGAAGGATTTGTCCTGTCGCTGGCCTGTTCCGCAACTGATCCATCGACTGTTTTTATCGGTGAAACCGGAGGGCTCGCTGTGATGAACAATCGGAACGGATCGTGGAAATCGAGGGAAATAGCCGGGGTGGTCGATGAAATCCATGAACTCCTCGAAGATGCCAGGGGAAATATCTGGGGTTCAACCCTTACCAAAGGGATTTTCAGATATTCCCCTAAAGCGGATACCCTCGGATTTTTCACGGCATCTTCAGGATTGTCTGAAACTGCAGGAAGTACCATTAACCTGATCGGGGGCAGGATGAGTGTATCAACCCGTACAGGAGTTTTTCTTTTTGATGATGCCAGTCAAACCTTCAGAATGACCATGCTGGTAAAGACTGATACTACCGCAGAAAGCCCGTGGTTTTCGAAAATTGCCGAAAACCAACACGGCGATCTTTGGGTGAATGCCGGTGATGAAAGCCATATCATGCTTCTGGAAAAAAAGGGTGAATCATTCGAACCTTACCAATTGCCCTTTCTGCCTATTGCAGATTATGTTATATGGGCAATCTTCCCCGAACCAGGTGGCGTGACCTGGTTTGGAGGACCCGATGGCCTGATCAGGTACGATCAGTCGGTGAGGATGTTAAAACCGGATCCTAATCCAACACTTATCCGGCTGATCACCACCCCCGGCGACTCAGTGATTTTCGCCGGAAACAAGGTGCGGGGCGATTCGCTGCCTGTTGAAATCAATACATTCAAATACCAGAATAATTCGTTGCGTTTTGAATTTTCGGCTCCGTTCTATTCCCCCAAAGGAGAAAATCAATACCAGTATATTCTCGAAGGGTTCGAGGATACCTGGTCAGACTGGACCACCCAGACTCAAAAAGAGTACACCAACCTCCCAAAAGGAAAGTTCACCTTCAAAGTGAAGGGACGCAACGTATATGAAAAGACAGCCCAAGAGGCAAAATTCAGTTTTCGGATACTTTCTCCCTGGCACACAACCCTTTGGGCGTATTTTATCTATTTTTTTCTGGCCGCTGCTGTGATTTACCTGTTTGTGGTCGTTCGGAACCGCCAGCTGATCAGGGAAAAGCGCACCCTCGAACAAAGAATTGCTGACCGTACCGCAGAAGTGGTGCAGCAGAAGGAGGAAATCGTGAAACAATCGGATGAACTCGCCGATAAGAATGACGAACTTGAAAAAATCAATACCACAGTTAAATCGATCAATTCGGAAATAAACTTCGAGAAATTGCTTCAATCGCTACTCGAAAAAATGAAGGTTATCCGGTCGGTAGAAAAATCGACTGCGCTGGTTTTCGATAAGAATGCAGGCGCATTTAAATTTAAAGCCAGCTTCGGCTGGGAATTGCGGCAAATTGCTGATGTCAAACTCAGTTTGGATGAAGCTGAGAAACGCTACCTGAAAAATGCTGAAGAGGTTTATGAAGATGTTTTTCTGAAAACTGATTTTTCCACCTGGGAGGGCAGGTCCATCGTGAATGAATTTGCAATTCCAAAAACCATGCTGGTTCTGGTAATCAGAGTTGAAAACAAGGTGGAGGCTTTTCTGATTCTTGAAAACATGAACCGGGAACATGCTTTTCAAAGCAAGGATCTGAGTTTCATCAGGAATTCGAAGGAGCACATCATATCCGCTTTCATCCGCACCAGGATTCTCGAAGATTTACAACTTACCCTGCAAAACCTCAAAGACACCCAGGATCAGCTGGTGCAGTCGGAGAAACTGGCTTCACTGGGCGCACTTATTGCAGGTATTGCCCATGAAATTCAAAACCCATTGAATTTTGTCAATAATTTCTCGTCATTATCTGCTGATCTCGCAGATGAGCTTCTTGATTTTTTAAATGAAATGAAAGATACCCTTACACCTGCAAAATATGCCGATATCGGGGAGGTAATCGGGATGATCAAGGGGAATGTGGAAAAAATCCATGATCACGGACAACGCGCTGAAAGTATTGTAAAAGGTATGCTGCAGCATTCACGTGGCAAAACCGGGGAATTCGAGCAGGTGGCGATCAATAACCTGGTTTCCGAATATGTTAACCTTGCCTATCACGGCATGCGGGCAAAAGATAAAAGCTTCAACACCAGCATCAAAACACAATTGGATCCGGAGGTGGGAAAAGCCAGCATCATCCCGCAGGATCTGAGCCGTGTAATCCTCAATATTGTCAACAATTCGTGCTATGCGCTCGATGAAAAAGTTAAAAAGGGTATCCCGGGATATAGCCCTGAAGTGATTATCAGCACGAAAAAAATCGGCGACAAAATTGAAATCGGGATCAGGGATAATGGGACCGGTATCCCTGAACAGGTACGCGAAAAAATATTCAACCCGTTTTTCACTACCAAGCCCACCGGACAAGGGACAGGATTGGGCCTTTCGTTGAGTTTCGACATTGTAACACAAATCCACAAGGGTAAACTAGAGGTCAGATCCAAAGAGGGAGAATTTACCGAGTTTATTATCACTATCCCTGAAAAGCAATCGTGATGATGATACACCGACACTGCAGCAAGAAACCGCCAATCTTTTTTTTCGCCGGTTTTCTCATGGCTTCATCGGTCAGCGGACAATCCATCTTCAAGATCAATCAATACAATGTCTACTATAATAAAGGCTTTATGCCCATTGCTACGCTGTTTGCCAATCATCAATTCACAGATAAGCTGAGTATTACAAGTTATTTTTATGTAAACGCCTATCAGAAAAACAGCTGGGGAGAAGGGCTGGTTGGATTAACCTATACACCGGTGCCTGGGATTTCCATAGGTTGTCTTGGCGGACTGCAATCGAATGACCCGGTCGTCTGGCGGATTTCGCCCATTGTAATCCTCAGCAAAAATCAATTTTCCTTTTTTGGGGCGTTTGAATCCGGTGGCAAGCGATACCGGTGGGATGCAATGGGCCTTTATTCAGTGAAAGCATTTAAGTTCGGCGCCGAACTCATCCGGTATTATCAGATGTATGCCGCCGGTCCGCGTATTGAATTCTCTTTCATTAAAAAACAGCCCATCACTATTTTTTACAGTGGATTATGGGACTGGGTGAACAGCCGGTATGCATCGATGTTCGGAATTTACTCCAGCTTTGGAGCGAATAAAAAAAACGGTATAAGGCCCTAGTTCCTGATTTTCGCCTGGTATTCCTTCATCTGCTTTGTCGGCTCGATAATAGAATAGCCTTTCCAGATAGTATCGGAATAGGATGTTATGCGTTCTGGTTTTACCCCTTTTTCCTGAATTCTCTTAAACTTCTCTTCGCTGCTGCTTTCCCGGTAAACCACCAGCGTCTCGTAGCAGGCTTCCTGGAGTACCTGCAGGTTCATCCGCAATGCTGCTTCATTCAATTTTTTGTTCAGAATGGGCCGTTTTTGTTTTCTGATTATTTCAAATGACCGGTCAACCCCATACCCGGTTGAACCGGTTCTCATCGAGTATTTCAGGTAATAGCCCAAATTATCCTTTTCCCAGAGCAGCAATCCGTCATCCTTTTCCTCACTGTAACTGATCCCCAGGAGGTCGAACCCATTGTCTTTTTTCCTCTCCCGGAGTGAGTATTCAATTCTCAGAATGGCATAGCTTTCGATCGAAATATAAATCATCCCCTGGTAGTCGGCTCCTGCTTTACCGGAAAAGCATTAGATTTGGGATCATTAAACAAAATCTCAAAGATGGATTGATATAAAATATAGAAACCATGGACTTAAAACTTAAAGAAAAATTTCTCGGATTGTGGAAAAACCATTTTGGAATTGCTGAATTGCCCATAGTCTTTTATTATCACCAGGAGATCCATCATGCCATACCTGTTGCCAGGGCAAAAGGCAGAAGCTGTATTATCTGCGAACTGGCCAAAGTCAGAAATGGTGAATCCCTTGCCTATGATTCAGAAGCAATTGCCTGTGCTGGCGCAAAACGATATCTAGGTTATTCCGAAAATATTCGTCCGAATTTTGAATATTTTTTATCATGCGGCATTCCCGGCAAAATGGAGGGTGAACGCTACATCAGAACTCCGGAAATGGTATTGGAATTACAAAAACATCAGAAAACAATAAAAGAGGCTAAAGGTAATTTCATCATTTTCAAACGGTGGGATAAGCTGGAGGAATTCGATGAGCCGGCAGTGGTAATTTTCTTTGCAAAACCCGACGTTTTGTCAGGTCTTTTCACCCTGGCAAATTTTGATCAAACGGAGCCAAACAGCACTTTCTCTCCGTTTGGCGCCGGTTGCGGCACTATAGTACATTATCCTTATCTTGAAAAGGATGCTGACCGTCCCAGGGCAGTAATCGGAATGTTCGATCCTTCTGCACGTCCATGTGTTCCAAAAGATACTTTATCGTTTGCCGTTCCCATGATAAAATTCGAAAGGATGGTTGATTATATGGAAGAAAGTTTTCTGATTACCGACACCTGGAAAATAGTTAGAAAAAGAATAAACATAGAATAACTGCTCAATCAGGCGGGGAAAAAGTAACTTTGGATATCAGCAGATCCGTAGCATTCTGTCTTTCAAATGAGTCTGAAGTCATGAAAAGGCATATTATTCTGATGATTGTCATGATCCTGCTCATCACGGATCCGATCCATGCCCAAAGCCGTCCGGCCGTCCGGGATACAACTCATATCAACAAGAGAATACTCACCCAGGCGATATTGGCCGAAAGTGCTTTTTATATCGGGGGGATGTCCTACCTTCAGTTCATCTGGTATAAGGACCACAAACGGGTACCCTTTGAGTTTTACAATGATAACAAAGGATATTTGCAGATTGAAAAATTCGGTCATGCCTTCTGTTCCTACATGGAAAGCTATATAGGTTACCAATGGCTCAGGCATGCCGGGGTTAAGAAGAACCCGGCTCTGGTCTATGGCGGAACGCTGGGAATTATCCTCCAGGCACCCATCGAAATATTTGACGGGCTATACGAAGGATGGGGATTTTCATGGGGCGATATCATCGCCAATACAGCCGGTTCCGCGTTTCTGATCGGCCAGGAACTGCTATTCAATGAACAACTTATTAAATACAAGCTTAGCTATTGGAAATCGCCGTACCTGGATAAGGCCAACGGATATCTGGGTAAAAATGCCTTCGACGGATTTTTCTACGACTACAACGGTCACAATTACTGGTTATCCATGCCGGTCAACCGGATCATCCCGGTCGGGAAGATCCCTGATTGGCTCAGTATATCTGCAGGATACAGCGCCAACGGCATGTTCGGGGAATTTAAGAATATCAGGTACTATCGCGGGACATGGATCCCCGAAACCGAAAGATACCGGCAATTTCTGCTGTCGCTGGATATCGACTGGACCAAAATCAAAACAAATTCCCGGTTCTTGAAAAAAGTCCTGAATGCGATGGTATTCATCAAGCTCCCTTTCCCGGCCATTGAGCTCAACACGCTGGGGAAAATGAAGGGTTATTGGATGTATTGGTGATGCCTTGCCAGGTTTATTTTAGTGAGCGTGTATCATCATATTTTCACGATGCAGAATATTTCCATTACAGGAAATACTGACTACATAGATACCAGAAACAGGAGGTTTGAAATCCAGTGGTGTGGCGTTTCCGGTAAGGATCTTCTCATATATTATTTTACCTTGCAAATCATAGATTATTAATACGGTACCTGTAGATACATTAAGATTCGACCTGATTTCAATCCGATTATAGGAATCATTATGAATTGAATAATTCCGTGACGCAAAAGGTGAAGGTAAAATACTGGTGGTCAGGTCATTAAACGCATCCAATGCTTTACGTGCTTTTCCGTCCCAATTAAACAGTGAATAATAAGCGCCACCGATGTCACCCGCCCAGATCACCTCTCCACCCCAATAATAGAGCCCTTTGACTTTTGGATATTTTTTGGCCAGGTTAAAGATTGCCTGCAGATAGTCATACTGTCCCTGCTCAGTAAAAGGGAAAGGCAACTGGTTTTGGGTAACCACGCTCCATGATGGAAGTGTTCCGCCGGATGGATAATTGGTTTCGGCAATAATTATATTCTGATTGTAATGGGAATTCAGGTAGGCCAGGTTATCGTCGAGCTGCGATATCACACCGTGCCAGACAACATAGTAGCTTAATCCGATTACATCGAACTGAACATCATATTTCAGGAGGCTGTCGATGAATATTCTGGAATCGGATAACGATCCGCCGGTGGCAGCATGTAAAACCACCGGAATGGCAGTTCCATTGGTTGACTCGCGTACCCCACGGATGGCTGACTTGAGCAAGGTTGAAAAATTCCGGTAGTTTGGGATATTTCCTTTCCAGTTGCCGCCATCGGGCCAGAGCATGCCATGACTGATTTCATTGCCGGTTTGAACCATATCCGGGTAAACACCATTTTCGGCAAATGTGTTCAGGATTTTTTTCGTGTAAGCATAAATGCTATCGTTTAAGGTATTGAAATTCAAAGCAGTCCAGGCAGCAGGCTTTGTTTGTCTGGAAGGATCAGCCCAGGTATCACTGTAATGGAAATCCAGCAGCAGCTTCATCCCGGAGGCTTTGATGAGCTTTGCCAAAGCGATGGTATAAGGAAGTGAGTTTACCGTTCCGTTCGAGCTGCTGCCATCGGGTGTATGAAAAAGCCGCAAACGGGCATAATCGATATTTTTACTTTTAAACGCTGCAATAGCATCAACCTGTTTGTTGTCAATATAATAAATGCCTCCTTTATCAGTAATTGCCTTTACCAGGGAAAGATCAGCTCCTATCTGGAAGGAATCGATATTTATTGGCTGATACTGTCCGAAAAGAGATAATCCGGATATAATCAGGACGAGGAAAAAAACAAATATTCTTAGTGTTTTCATCAGGGCATCATGTATACAAATATAACTTTTTCCATTGCTGAATTTTCCCGTGTAAAATTACCGGCCCTTGCAGAGCGCTATTTATCCTGTACCTCAGAACATCAGAAGAGCGCCAACCTCAGGAATGGCTACCTTTGAGAAAATAAAAAATGCAGTTTCAAAAATAAAAAGAAGAAAACATGTCCGTTCTGATTGTTGTTGCCGGAATTATCCTGTTGTTGGTTCTGATGCTGGTTTTCAAGCTGGATGCCTTTCTCTCCTTTGTTATTGTATCAATTGCTGTTGGGCTCGCGGAAGGGATGACGCTCCAAAATACTATCGGGTCAATTGAAAAAGGCATTGGAAATACACTGGGATATCTTGTGATCATTATCGGGTTTGGGGCCATGCTGGGAAAGCTGGTTGCCGAAAGCGGGGCCGCCCAAAGAATTACTGCTGGATTGATTGGTGCTTTTGGGCTGAAACATCTTCAATTGGCCGTGATGCTGACTGGTTTTATCATCGGTGTGCCCCTGTTTTACGATGTGGGATTTGTCATTCTGATACCCCTTGTCTTTACGGTGTCTGTTTCGGCAAGGGTGCCATTGCTGTATGTCGGATTACCCATGCTGGCTTCCCTTTCGGTAACTCACGGCTTCCTGCCGCCGCATCCCGCACCCACCGCTATTGCTGTTACCTTCGGAGCTGATATGGGAAAAACCATGTTGTATGGAATACTCATTGCCATTCCTGCCATTCTGTTGTCAGGGCCGGTTTTTTATAAATTGGTAAAGAAAGTGGATGCAACTCCCATGAATGAATTTGTGAACAGGGAACCATTGACCGATAAAGAATTGCCTGGTTTATGGGTGAGCATTTTTTCAGCATTGATGCCGGTCATCCTCATCGGATCTTCAACGGTTTTCAAAATATTCCTGTCCGAACAATCCCTGGCCGGGAAAATTGCAGGATCCATAGGAAACCCGGTGGTTGCCATGATTATCTCCCTCTTGTTTGCGATTTATGCGCTGGGCATTGCCAGAGGCCGTAAGATCGGTGATCTCATGAAGGGTATGACTCATGCTGTTTCAAGCCTCACAAAGGTACTTCTTGTAATAGCCGGAGCCGGAGGGCTTAAAGAGATTCTCGTAGACAGCGGCGTCAGCCAGTCGATCGGCGAATCCCTGAGCAATACAGGGGTCTCTCCGCTTGTCCTGGGCTGGCTCATCGCCACCATACTCCGAATTTCCCTGGGTTCGGCAACCGTTGCCGGGATCACTGCAGCCGGTATCGTGCTGCCACTTGTGCATAGCTCAGGCGTGAATCCCGAGCTGATGGTGATAGCCATCGGTTCTGGCAGCCTGATGACCGCGCATGTTAATGACGGAGGTTTCTGGCTGGTAAAGGAATATTTCAACCTCAGCATCATTGACACGCTGAAAACCTGGACCGTTATGGAGACCTGCATAGGAGTCACCGGACTGGCCGGGGTCCTGATAATGAATGCGCTGGTCTCCTGAAATGTTTTTAAATAGTAAGGATTTCGCTTCAAAGATATTTGGAGGGATTGGGAGTAAATAAATGGTACAGCCGGATATCACATCTGGACGGAATTTCTGATCAGTCAAAGTCTATCAACGCCTTCATTACCCCATCCCGGTAACCGGCAACCCAATCGAACGCTTCCCGGGTCCTGCTGCATGGAAAACGACTGGCGTCCGAATTCCGGTATGCTGATTATCATAAGTTTCCCTCCCGGCTTCAACACAAATTTCTGAAATATGTCATCCGTTCTGCCCGGGTTCGAATACGACATTTTCATCAGCTATCGCCAGAAAGACAACAAGCACGACGGCTGGGTGACTGAGTTTGTTAATAATCTGAAAGGGGAATTGGAGTCCACTTTTAAAGAAGAGATAAGTGTTTATTTTGATATTAATCCTCATGACGGTCTCTTAGAGACGCATGATGTGAATGCTTCTCTGAGGGAGAAACTGAAATGCCTGATTTTTGTTCCGATCATTTCT